>NZ_CAWNXG010000024.1:0-77150 GCF_963878145.1 Photorhabdus sp. S10-54
TTCAGTACTGCTTTTTGCCCCCAATCAACAACAGGTTGTCGGGTTGATTGAACAAAAACGCGGGGTGAGAAACATCAATGACTATGGCAAGAAAAAACAGCGTGAGACCCGCCCGTATCAAGAAAAAGAAAGCGCGAAGTGGGAAGCCGCTTCGCGGGCGATGGCGGCACGTTTGGGGCCGGAGATGACAAAGGAGATCAGTGTCTGTGATCGGGAATCTGATGTGATTGAATACCTGGCCTATAAGGTCATGAATCAGCAGCGTTTTGTTGTTCGTTCAATGCAAAGCCGGCGGATAGCAGAGAGTGAAGAGACTCTTTATGCCTTCAGCGATACTTTGCAGTCTGCAGGAGAAAGACAGGTTCAGGTCAGGCAACGGGGCGGCCGCAAAGCCCGGGAGGCGCTCTGTGAGATACGTTATGCGCCCTGCGTGATTTTGGCTCCGAATGCCAGTTTATCGGTATTGACGCCCCACAAGTGGAAGAAATCATGACATATCAAGGGCGTGGACGTCCGGCTAAAGATAAACCCTCTCAGATTCATTACCGGCTCTCAGGCCGGGCTTACAGTCAACTGGATAAAGTCGTGTATGCCCGACTCAAGGTGGGGATGTTTATTTTGGCGACCAATAAAACGGACGATAAGGCGCTGGATATGGCCGCGTTGCTCGTGAATGACAAAGCCCAGCAGAAAGTTGAGCGAGGTTTTCGATTCCTAAAAAGTCCCGAGTTCTTAACCTCATCCATGTACCTGAAAAAACCGGAACGCATCGAAGCCTTATTGATGGTGATGACGTGTAGCTTAATGGTGTATGCGGCGCTGGAACATAAAATTCGCACGGGTCTGAAACAAAGCAAGGCATTCTACCCGGATATGAAGCAGCGGCAGACGCAATCGCCCACCGCTCGTTGGGTATTTTTAACTTTCGAAGGTATTAATACCTTTGAATTTGAAGAACACCGGATGGTGACGGGAACGCAACCGTACCAAAATGCCCTGCTGAAAATATTGGGGCCACCATACGAGTCTTTTTATTCCTGAATTGGGTGCGGAATGTCGGCTTAATATGTCTACTCAAGCTGCTAAACAATCAAAGGATTATTTTATATCCAATCCAGATAAAAGGGAGTACTCAACTAAAGTCGATGGATATTGGTTCAGGGTAACGAAAGATGCTAAAAGCGGGGAAATTAGTAACGCATTCATCACAATGCCATCAAGGAATATTCCATGAGTGATAAAACGAAGTGGTTAGACGAGACAAAAGAGTATTTAACTAATAATGATGGTGAAGATTTATACTACCTCATATTTACCATGTTGAGTGAAGAGAAAATGAGCTTCATAAAATTTCTCTTGGATGCTTCAAAGGGTATTGGGTGTGTAGTACATGAAGGGTTAGAATATGTGTTAGATCAAGACCTGGATTATCCAGAAGATTTTGATTTAGTGACTTTTTATGTTGGAGAATTTGAAAGTTCAGAAATTACGCCAAATCAATTTGTGATGCTGATGCGGTATATATCTGATGCTTATATCAATGCTTTTCCTGACAGTAAAGAAACGGTAGAAAGGCATATGAAAGCACTGACAGAGCGTTACGCTTAACACTGTATCCTGTTGAGAACGTAAAAACGATCCCAGCCCTAACAAGCTGGGATCGTCCTCTTATTCGTCAGCTAATTGAATGATTAGCAGCCCTCGCTGAACAATAATTTTTACCGCTTCCCCAGTGGTAAACCCGGCTTTTTCCAGCCAGTTGCCTTTAAGGTGCAGGCTGGGATGCTGGCTGTAATAGCGGGTCATGCCAGTACTGCGGTCAGGGTGACATCGGCTGATATAGCCGATTTTATAGCGGCGTTGCGCTTTCGAACTGCCTGAATTTACATTACAATCGCGGTTAGCCATGATGAACTACCTCACATAGTTGGTTATGGTGAGCGGTTGTTGCAGGTTGCCGCCTGCTTCATCCGCGTTAAAAAATCCTTTCCCTATAGTAGCCTGTCTTTTTATTGCTGTGCCTGTGCAATCACCGCCTCAAGCATCTCTGAAACCAGCTTCTGTTTGGCACGGGGTAACTGGCTGATAATCTGTATCTGTTGCTCAAGCCGTGAAGCGGGCCCCCGCTTGCGGGGAACCATGTCGATCGCTTCTTCTCCGAATAACGCTTCCAGTGATACGCAAAGTAATCTTGCCATCTCAGGCAGGACGGATATCTGTACCCGTCTTCTGAAAGCGGACATTGCTCTGGCCAACCGGCTGGCGCATGAGGTGCTGGGGCGCACACTGGATGAAATGCTGCCGCAGACCCGCAAGTTGCTGTTGCTGATACAGGAGATGGTCGGCCACATCGCGCAGCGCCAGCACTGCCAGCCAAACGAAGTGCGCTTTACCCGGCGGCGGACATCGAGTTGCCGCGGTATATCCTGAGCATTGATGAAATAGAGCATATCCTGTCGCAGCCTGACCTGCATACGTTGCAGGGCGCGCACGACCGGGCCCTGATGGAGCTGCTCTGGTCAACGGGGATACGGCGCAGTGAAGTGGCGCGGCTCGATATCTACAGCATTGACGGGTCACGCAAAACCGTGACTATCCGGCAGGGTAAGGGCAATAAGACCGGGTATTGCCCCTCGGCGAACGGGCCTTAAGCTGGCTCCAGTTCTATCAGCAACAGGTTCGCCCGCAACTGCTGGTCACGCCGGACATTCAGGCGCTGTTCGTGGCAATGAACGGTCTCGACGGGTTGCAGCCGAACGGTATCACGAATGCCGTGAGCGGTTATATCCGGGCCGCTGGCATTGAGAAAAAGGGGAGCTGTCACCTGTTCCAGCACGCGATGGCAACCCAAATGCTGGAGAGCGGGGCGGACCTGCGCAGGCAACAAAACGGCGTACAATCTGAAACTGCGGTGCCTGAGAGCGTCGCAGGGGCGCCGCTTGCGGGCTCTTTGCCGCCCAGGCAAGCTAGCTGGGCGACGTTCGCCCGTTGCCGAAAAAGGCGCTACACTGAAAAGCATTCATCGGGCAAAACGGGCGTTCGGGGGCGAAAAGTGCGTCAGGGGGTTTTGGGTCGGACGGTGAAGAAGCAGCGGAAAAATCCGGTTATAACTGACTGAGTATACAGGGAAGATCGGTGTTCGCTGACTAACTTCGCAATGGAATACGTTGCTGTAAATCCTTGTCTAGTGCGGATGGAGATTAAGACGCAAGTCCGAAGGACTTTAAAGATTAATCCGGCGTCGCTTGACTTTGGACATAAGCTTTAAGCGTTTCTATCATCGCCCCTCCGGCGCTACAGATAAAGTAGGGACGAGATCGCAAAGATCGATTAAATGCGTATTTTGTGGTGAAGATGAGAGGCATAACCTGTTTACTTACGCGATGCTTTTATGCAGGGAGTATTCAAGCGAGTAATGTTGATGATTCAATAGAGATTGTCCTTTAACATGCTAATATCAAAACGCGATATCAATGAGAGTTGGTATGTTAATAGCGAAAAAAATCCGTCTTTAATCCAATCCCTGTTCAGGCAGCGCTCATACACTGAACCTTAAGTATTAAGCCTCTCGAAAATACCCTCCAACCCATTATTTTTATTGGATTTTCCCTGGGGCAACTTCAACGCATTTTTGGCGAAATATTTCAGGGCCCAATCCAGATGGTGTTCTATTTCCGACCCGGCATGATGAATAATCGCGCTCAATATCGGCAATAACCAGACATCAACATTTTTGGCTGCCTTGAGAAAGGAAACTGAAGGCAAAAACCGCCTCGCCAGACTGCGCCGGACTATCAACGCCAGCAGACTTGCCCAGATGAGCCCCTCCGCTATCGCTTTCTGACCGGTCACAAAACCTGTCCAGTTGGTGTGGGATTTTAGTTCCTTAAACAGCAGTTCGACCTGCCAGCGACAGCGATAGACTGCCATGATGTCATCTGCGGTAAAGTGGGATGGCGGCAGATTGGTGAGCCAAAAACAAAGGCGTTTTTCCTGCGCAAACCACAACGCCGGATGATCCGAAATTCGAATCGGCCACGCCGACAGGTGAAATCCAGCACTTCAGCACGGTTGTTTTTGCGGCTAATCTCCCGGAGTTTTTTGCCCGCCAGTGTCGGTAATTGTCGCCCCTGTCCATTTCGGGCGCTGACAATCAGGGGATTAAGCGACTGGCTTCCCCGAACGATAAATGAACTCCCGGACAGGGAAAGTTGCTCGAAGTACCCGAAATCCACGTAACCGGCATCCGCCAGCAGCAATTTATTGCGTAGGGTGTGAGGGGCAGGCAGATAAGCCCGCTCAGAGGCCGTGTCTGCGGTCACCGTCATGGCGATGGGCGATTGGCTGAACAAAGATAGGGTCATATGGCACTCAACCGCCGCCTTCAGGGGACTGAAACGACAGGGAAAAACCCCGGCTAACTCGGGATGAACGTTGAATGAGCTGCCATCCTGCAAGAGGATATCGTCAAACTGGCTGAATTTTTTGGGTAAGGGGGGCAAAGCTTTTTCAATCAACTGAGCCATGGCAAACGTCACCAGCGTCTTTATAAACTCGGCGAAAGCGCTTTTACGCAACTGATTATGGAAGGGCTTATAGGCGACAGTGTGTTTTTCACTCAGACACATGCCGTTAAATTGCCGGTGCAGGTCAGCGATGGAGGGACAGTTTCCTTTGCTCAGTGCGGCTATCAGACTGAGAACCAGAGACTGTGGCCCAATATTTCTGAGTCGTTCCATAAAGCCACATCGGCGTGCGGTTTTTTCAAGAAAAGTGTTACTGAAGAATTGCATTAACTGAAGTTTTGTGGAGATAATTGTCATCGGCTTTATTCTCTGATCTCGGTATTTTGTTTGGCGACAATTATCAGATCATAAATAAAGCCTTTTTTCTATCTAAAATAACCGGTTGGCGCTAAAGATCCTGTTTATGTAGCAGGCATAAAAGGTTCTACTCACGATTTTATTTAAGCTCTCATTTTTTCAACAAAAATCTCATAAGGCGTTTTACCTTTCAAGCTCCCATATGGCCTGTGATGCATGTGGTCTATGATAGTTGTAAAACGCCTTTCATTCAGCCGATTTGGTTTCTAAATCTACGTCTCCTCTGATATAGCCTATATATATTCAACATTAGCAATCCAGTGTTGTTGACGGCGTGTCAATCGAGCTTGCTCGCTTTCATCAGTGAACTTAGCAGCAACATATTTGAGCAGCGCGGGATCAACGTCTTCAAAGGTATTGACGTTAACTACGGCATAATCGCGACCGTTAATCTGACTGATGACAATAGGTACTATTCCGCACTTGCTACAGATGTAAAACTGGGCTGTACCTGTTTCAAAAGAGTATTTATGTAGAAGTTTTTGGTCTCTGATACTTAGTCGAAGCTGCCCCGTTGGGTATGATGTCCAGACGGCACTGTGCTTGGTACAAAAGGAGCAAGTACATGTTCGTGCCGGAATCTCCAGAGGTTCGGGCTCCCAATTAAACATAAATTCAATATTCTTACAGTGACAACTACCGGGAATTAGCATGTGTACCTCCTTAGTTTTCGGGTCTTAACAATGGTAGGGAAATGTGATCTGGTATTACTAGTCTGTAAGTTTTTAAAAAATATATCATTGTTAATATAATAACATTTGTTATTATATTTATTATAATAATGACTTTGTTTTTAGTATTATATGTTGTGTTATGTGTTTTTTTTATTTGTTTTTGAATTTAAATTTTATGTTTTTTTGTTTACTAAAAAATGATGTTGATGTTATTATGTTTTCAGTTGATATTTACGTTAGATTATTTTTATAAAGGTTAATTATTATAGAAGTTATGTAAAAGTATTTCACTATTTGGAGGAGTTATTTATAGAGTGAAAGGTTTTTAATCTAAAGAATGGGTGGGATTTAATTTTTATATTGTTATGAAGAGTTATTAATTCTTGCAGCACAAGGTGATATGCAAAGTAATTTATTATTTTATATGCAAGATGTTAATTGTTTAGTATGGTATCTTTATAAGCATATCTATAATTAATTGTTTATCAAACTGAGCTGAGGTTTTATTACCTAAAGTAGGCAGATATTTTTCTTTGAATTAAATGTTAACTGCTGATTTAATAACTATGCTGGCGTGAAATTAAAATTGTTTTAATGTTATACCCAATGGATTTCAAGATGCATCGCGACGGCAAGGGAGTGAATCCCCGGGAGCATAGCAAACTATGTGACCGGGGTGAGCGAGTGCAGCCAACAAAGAGGCAACTTGAAAGATAACGGGTATATTGATTTATTCATTAAATAAGTGATTGTGTGCATTTAATGTAAATTTAACTGGTGCGTGTTTTTTTTATTTTACACGGAATTTATTCTTGGATAATGTTTATTATATTGATTGGTTAATGGTCCATGAACAATAAATCTTCATCTTTATTATTTATCGTTTTAATGGCTTTTCTTTCTATGGGGGGGCTGGTTTCATCGGATATATTCCTACCCGCCTTGAATAAAATGGGAAACTATTATCACGTTAGCGAATCTAGTATACAAAGTGCAATAGCTATATTTCTATTTGGTATAGCCTTTTCTCAACTTATTTATGGGCCATTAAGTGATTGTTTAGGAAGAAAAACGATTCTTATTTCTGGAATGATTATATGGCTGATTTCAACAATTGGTATTTTTTACAGTACGCATATTAGTGAGTTGCTATTATTGCGTTTATTCCAGGGAGTAGGCGCTTGTGCTGGTATTACATTAAGTCGTGCCATTATTAATGATTTGATGGGGAAAGAAGAGGCAGCTAATTTATATCTGATTATTTTCCCTTTTGTGGGAATGTCACCCGCTGTCGCACCAATGATCGGCGGTGTGTTAAGTGAGTATTATGGCTGGAAAGCCTGTTTTCTATTTCTTACTTTATTTATAACAGCCACGCTTATACTGTGCTTGCTAGTTCTGAAAGAATCACTACCAGTGAAAAAGCGCCAAAAATTGAGTGTTAAAAATGTATTGGTTAGTACTTACCAAGTGATAATAAATAAAGAGTTTCTTTTCTATGCAGCAATACCTTGCTTCGCTTATACGGCATATTTTTCTTATTTGATTGAATCTCCATTTATTCTTACAGCTATGGGATTACCAGAAAAATATGTTGGTTACACCTATATAATGCTCTCTTTGAGTTATGTGTTAGGCAATCTTACTGCTAAGAAATTAAGTCGCCAGCAGGGCATGAGAAAGACGATTTCTCATGGTTATCTCATCTTTGCTGTTGGAGGTATTGCTTTCACGATACAAATGTTTTTTAGTTCCTACCCATTGATAACTTCTGTACTAACAATATCAGTATTGACTTTCGGTAATGGTTTTTTGCTGCCACTTGGTACTGCATCGGCAATTGCCACTCATTCTCAAGCGGCAGGGACAGCTTCCGGCGTGATGGGAACATTGCAATTAGGTAGTGCAGGACTGGCATCATTGCTTATTGGTTATATATCTCACCATGAACCTATTAAAGTGGCATCTATCATCACAGTTGTTTCCTTAGTCGGTAGCATTATTTATATAACTGGTAATAGAGGTAATAAAGAAATAAGTAAAAAACAAACAATAGAAACTAAAATAGGAATGAAAAATGGTTAATAATATAGATGTCACATTACGTGATGGTGGATACCTGAATAATTTTAATTTTACAACAGAATACGCTATAAAACATGTTGAAGCGTTGACTAAAAGTGGTGTGGAATGGTTTGAAATTGGTTATCGCAATGGTTCTTTCAAACCTATTTCTAATATTGGCCTAACAGGTATGTCGCCGGATAGTTATATCCGAGATATTCATCAATCGGTACCTGAGGCAAAATTGGTCGTCATTGCCCATCCTCACAATATTAATGTTGATGATATCTATGCAATGAAGGCGAATGGCGTTAGCTTGCTTCGGTTATGTATTAAAGCTGATAACCCCCAGCCATGCTTAGAGTTATGCAAGATTGCTCGAGCTACTGGAATGGCTGTGGGTATTAATTTTACACGAGTGAGTCAGCTCTCTATCAGTAAAATTATTGAAGTTGCCAAACAGTGTGAACAAGCTGGTGCTGATATTATTTACCTGGCGGATTCAAATGGTAGTTTGTTCCCTGAACAGGTAGCGCAGATGTTTTATAAGTTAAAGTCTGCCACGCAATTGCAATTGGGATTCCACCCTCATGATAATTTGGGTCTTGCCACAGCGAATAGTATTGAAGCTATGAGAGCTGGAGCTAATTTTATTGATAGTTCTCTATCAGGGATGGGAAAAGGTGCCGGAAATCTCAATTTGGAAAGCTGGCTATCATTTCTCAATCTGAGCCAAAATAGCAAACAATATGACCTTGAACGAGTATTTAATCAACTCAATGAACTGCAATCCCATCATTTTTTTGCCGCCGCCCAGCGCGATCTTATCGATATAATGATGGGTATGTACAATTTGAGTGTGGAAAATAAAACAGCTCTCGAAGAAGGGTTACGAAATGGTATTAATTATGCGTTTCAGGTTGTTAAATCTTTGCGAGGAGCAACGGCATGACACGGCATAATAACCATGCCGGATGTTTCAGTCTCGAAGCGGTAATTCTTTCACCTGTGATGCCGCTTTGGGATCATGGTGATTTTTGCACTCCATTGCGTATATTATTACAGAAAGTGGGATATCAGGTGTCTATTATTGATACATTATCCTTAATTAATTTATCTGATCCCGACTACGCTATTAATATTATTGAATCTGAACTCAATCAACGTTTTTCCCAGCCTTATTTGCTTATCGGTTTTGCGATGTCTGGTACTCTGGCACAATTGCTTGCGTCGCGCCTGAAAAATCTCACGGGAGTAATCTCAGTGAGTGGTCCTGGATATGCTGATTCGTTACTGACCAATAGGCTGGAACAATTAATAGCATTACTGAATAGAAATCAGCTAGATGAAGCGATTTCTGTGTTACATAACTTTGTTATTCCTGAAGGTGGGACTCCACTTCCTAACATGCCTGCGATACCTGACAATTTAAGAAATACTGCTCGGGAACGCATGATAGTGGGATTTTCACTGCTGCTACAATTGGATGCCAGAACAATATTGTGCAATTACAAAGGAAAATTTCTGAGCATAGTTGGTGGACGTTCACAATTAGCCACAGAATGTAATCAGGTGGTCAGCACTAATACTACGCACTGTTTTGTTGTCGTGGATGGGGCAGGAATGCGGCCTTGGGAAGACAAGCCGTCATTTATTAACAACGTAATTAACGATTGGCTCAAAACCTTATGAATAAAAAAATTCTTATTTTACCTGGGGATGGTATTGGTCAGGAAGTATGCGATGCCGCTCTTCCCGTTTTTCAGGCCCTAAATCTTCCTGTGACATTGGAAACTGGGGATATTGGTTGGACTTGTTGGGAAAGAGAAGGTAATCCAGTACCTGCCAGTACTTGGGAAAAAATAGCTTCAGTAGATGCGGTGTTACTCGGCGCTATTACTAGTAAAGGTAAAGAAGAAGCACAACAAGCGTTGCCGCCGCCTCTGCGTGGGAAAATGAGAAATTATGTGTCACCCGTTATCCAATTACGCCAGCGTTTGGGATTATATGCAAATATCCGACCAGTGCGTTATGTAGAAGGGGACCGTAAACCATTTCGCTGTTGTGTTATCAGGGAAAATACCGAAGGACTATATGCAGGGTTCGATTTTAAAGGAATTCCCGCTACTGCGACAACTTGGTTACGGCATCCAAATATAGATAAATATGGCCCTGAAGAAGCAGCATGGACAGTCCGTCTACAAACCCGTTTTGGTTTAGAACGTTTGTTTATTACTGCATTTGAGTATGCAAAGGAAAATAACTACTCCCGTGTAACCTTTGCGGATAAACCAAATGTAATGCGGGAAAGTGGGCACTTTGCAAAAGGTATTTTCGATACTGTTGCGGCACGTTACCCTGAAATAAAAGCGGATATCCACAATGTAGATGCGGTAGCTTTATGGATGGTAAAAAAACCGCATGAATTTGGTGTCATTGTCGCTGAGAATATGTTCGGTGATATTTTGTCTGATTTGGCAGCGGGAGTAATGGGAGGGCTTGGTTTAGCGCCTAGCGCTAATATTGGTAGTGATATTGCATACTTTGAACCTGTACACGGTAGTGCGCCTGGTATGGCAGGTAAAAATAAAGCCAATCCGGCAGCGATGTTTTACACAATCGCATTACTACTGGAACATCTTGGCTTTTCTGATGCAGCACAGCAAATTAACTGTGCAGTAGATAATGTGATACGTGAAGGACGAACTGTTACTTATGATCTGGGTGGTAGCGCAACAACCCAACAAATGGCGCAGGCTATTATTAGTACTCTAAGTAAAAAATACACTAGCTATTCTGCATCGGTTATTACTGTTGGTGATGAACTCCTGAGTGGTAAATATCCTAATACTAATCTTCAGGATATTAGTGAATATCTCACGGAGCAGGGATATAAAGTGAAGCAACATCAGGTTTGTGCTGATGATATTAACCAGATTGCTACCGCAGTGGTTCGCAGGCTGGGGCAGGATACTCTCATTATTGTGTGTGGCGGTCTTGGCCCGACACCGGATGATAAAACTCGTGAGGCGATAGCAAAAGCGGCAGGAAGCCCTCTGGAAATACGTGATAATGTCTGGGTGGAAATACAGCAACAATTGGAAAAACTGGGAGTATATTGTGATCTCTCGAATCGATTCCAAGCCATGTTTCCATTCGGAGCAAAGGTTATTCCCAATGTTACAGGTACAGCACCTGGTTTCAGTCTTAATGTTGATGGTAGTAAAATAGTTGTGTTGCCAGGGCCTCCGTCCCAAATGCGGTTAATGTTGTCAGAAGAACATTCTATCGGCCCAGTAGTCGGCATGAGAGAGAGAAACTACCATTGGACACTAATCGGGGTTAGTGAAAGTAAAGTAGGTACGATGGTGAATGCATTCTTTGATGGTGTTGAGTGTGATATTCACTATCTGTGGAAAGCGCCTTATGTCGTAGTACAAGTTATTACGCCTGCTGATGTCCCTCTTTCCGTACAGCAATTGGCTAACTTTAGCGTCATGTTTGAAAACAAATTGGTTAGTGATTGCCAGATGACTGCTATGGAAAAACTCAGTGAACAATACCGCATTAACTGGTTCACAGATGATGATGAATTAAATACATATCTACACACAACATATGCAGTAAATAATCCTTCAAAATTTCTTTCGGTGAATATTACAGTGTCTCCTTCTATAAGTTCATTTTTGTCTGGTGAAGAAATGCTTGGACAGATGACCTTGACGACCATAGATGATGAAGGACGACAATATTCAGTGGATTTTCCATGTAATAAATTGCTACTGCAACAATCTATACCAGAATATGCCGCCTGGAGTGTCCTGCGCGCACGTGAACCCAAAGGGGAAATGTAATGCAAACTATACAAATTGATCAAATCAAAAAGCGTTTAATGAAGCTTGACAGTGCGGCCATATCGGATGCAATGGATAGTCTGCATATTCCTGCTGGACTAGCTGGAATTGTGCCACGTAGTAATGTCGGGATTAAAATGGCTGGACCAGCTTTTACTGTGCGCTATGAACCTATCATTCCGGAACAGGGTAAATTTCTTAATGCTGGAAACTACATTGATGAAGTACCTGCTGGATATGTAATAGTGGTTGATAATCAGGGGCGTACGGATTGTACCAGTTGGGGTAATATTTTAACTTTTAAGGCTGTACAAAAAGGAATCGCAGGTTCTGTGATTTATGGGTCAGCCAGAGACTTGTCTGAGGTTCGCAGATTGGAATATCCCTTATTCACGACAGGGGTTTATATGGTATCTGGAAAGAATCGAGCCAAGGTTGCTGCAAAACAATGCACTCTGGATATTGGCGGTGTAGCAATATCTCCAGGAGATTGGGTTTTTGCTGATGATAATGGTGCGCTAGTCATCCCGCAGCAGCATTTGCTTACCGTTATTGAGCGTGCAGAAAATGTTGACAAAACTGAACAAGCTATTATTGAGGCGATAACTAACGGAGAAGATCTAGTTAACGCCCGCGAAAAACTGGGATATGCCGTACCTTGGAAAGCTGCGCAATGAGTCAGCTGTTTATAGAATACTGGGAGAGAAAACTTCGTTTTCTGGATGTACATTATCATGCCCGTCCCGATAGTTACATTCGGCGGTACAATGTACTTGAAGCAGGAAGGGAATACGTCCGACATGGTGGTGGGGTTGTACTTAAAAACCATCTGGGGAGTGTTACTGCTTTGTCGTCACTGGCTCAAGAAGCAGGACTTCCGGTTTTTGGTTCGATAGTATTGAACGCAACTGCTGGAGGGCTGGCAATTAACTCTGTTATCCAGTCACTGAGTCAGTACCAGTTCTGTAAAGCTCCGCGGCTGTTGGTTCATCTGCCGACTATTGTCCCGACAAGCCATAAAAGTATAATGAAACGTGCTTGGGCAAATGCTTTCGCGCAAACTTTAGCACAGCAACCTTTGTCTGTTGTCGATAGCAATGGGCGATTGCATAACGAGATCCATGAGTTAATTAGTTTTGCGCAGCAGCATAATGTTGTATTGTCATCCGGCCATGCTTCACGTTATGAAGTTATGCAACTTATTGATGCGATTACCGCTGCGGGTGGTTGTAAGTTCATGCTGAACCAACCTGCCAGTCCTATGACAGGATTAAAAGCGAAAGATCTTAAGGCGTTGGGTGAACATGATTGGCTTTATGTGGAGCAAACGGCATTAACTGTTTATCTTGGTTATCAGACAACTGAGGATTTTTTTGAAGTGTTATCGGAGGTGAATAATGTTGTCTATAGCTCCGATCTTGGACAGCCAGTCCAGCCGGATGTTGAGCAATGGTTGAGCGATAGTGAACGCTGGTTTAAAACCGCTGGCCTTAGTGAAGAACACATCCGAGATATCTCTTTACTGAATCCACTGCGGATGTTGGCTCCGGATTAGATATTAGATTCATCGGCTGAGAAGACGATAATTATCCGTTGTTGGTTGAATATGGAAAATTGCAATAAAGATCTATGAAACTAGCCGAAATTATTTGACTACAACACCACTAGAACATGACCATGCTCGCATTTTCAAAAATGGTATAGCAATATCCAAATCATTTGTGAAGTTGTGGGCAATGGTCTTTATTTTGTTACAAGAAAAATAAATGTAGGCTCTGTGTGTGAGAACCCTCTGGTGCAAGTTATATACCCGTTATCTTTCAAGTTGCCTCTTTGTTGGCTGCACTCGTTCACCCCGGTCACATAGTTTGCTATGCTCCCGGGGATTCACTCCCTTGCCGTCTCGATGCATCTTGAAATCCATTGGGTATAGAGTGATAGCATAGTAGATGCCCTTATTTAAGCTCTTTGCTCTAAGTTATGAGAATGGACTAATGAAAGCACCTGACCGGAATTTGCAAATGGTGCGTGGATTATTAGTGGGCTGTAGTATGACTACTACGAATGCTATGGCTAATATGAATAGTAACATATCCTCATACTCAAAGCGTTATACATTTAACGCGCAATTTAATGTAGAAACCGAAGTACACACCTTGCTTGCAGACTTTTCTTTGGTTTTAATTTTTTCTAAACCAATTGAGAAGCAATATTATGCACAGTAGTATCCTAGATACTTCCGAGAGTTTGTGTCAGCTCGGGCATAGCCTATCGGCGCTGAGTTCTCTATTACCGATGCTGTTTACCATGCATGAAAAAGCGAGTGATGAATATCATCGTAGAACTTTGGAAGACGAGATAAAATAGCCTTGTTAAATGAAACAGGGGAATTTTTGGATGGTTTTCCGGTTTAAAGGCATAAACTATCGCCGACAGGGTGTTCGATATTGTTGGTACTCATCAGGGCCGATTTTTTCCCTTCCCGGGGCCTGAACCGGCACCAGGAGGTCATCACCGAGGCATCAGCATGCTAAAGAAAGTATTGTGGTGTGTGGGGCTTCTGTCCAGCCAATTGCCGGCCATTTTTTCGTTAACATCGTTGAGTAAGCCCCGGAGACAAGCGAGACGGAGTTGTTGCGGACCGACAGGATGAAATAAGGGAGCCAGACAGACATGTGTTGGCAGGGGATGGCATATTGGGTATCTTCCCGTATTTTGAGGAAAAGAAAACAATGCGTCATCATAACGTAACAGATATTACGGTTGTAGTACTCAGTTTCCACATAGCTTAAGTATAATTCTCACTAACCTCGATTAATTTCTTTAAATTTCTGGATAGTGTGCTTGATGGCTTGTTCTGTTGGCAAACGCTCCATTGCACTAGCTCCATAGAACCCATGACAATCGGGGCAATGAGCCAAAATATAGGCGACATCTTCCGGTTCCGAAATTGGGCCACCATGGCACAAAATAATAATGTCATTTCGGACAGTTTTAGCTGTCGAAGCGCAAGCATTAATGATTGGTATACAAGATTTCAGATCATATGAGGTATTAGCGCTAATATCGCCGCCAGTGGTTAGCCCCAGATGTACGACGATGATATCAGCACCTGCTTGTGCCATAGCCTCAGTTTCTTTTACATTGAAAACATAAGGAGTGGTAATCATTCCCTTTTCATGTGCCAGGCGGATTAGCTTCACCTCCAGTGCATATCCCATGCCTGTTTCTTCCAGGTTTTTTCTGAACTTTCCATCAATAAGCCCTACTGTTGGGAAGTTCTGAATACCAGCAAAACCTTGTGCCTTCAGTTCATCCAGGAAAAGAGATAAATTACAGAATGGATCAGTACCACAGACACCCGCCAATACAGGTGTTTCCTTAACTATCGGCAATATTTCATTACCCATTTCTCTGACAATTTCATTTGCATTACCGTATGGCATTAAAATCCGGCCAGAGATCCTCTGCCAGCCATTCTGAAGCGCCCAGAATTATATACGATAATGAGGTCTGCCCCTCCTGCTTCTTCGCAACGCGCCGAAAGACCAGTGCTTGCACTTGCTCCAATAATAGTTTCGTTACGTTCGACTTTTTGTTTTATAGTTTCAATAATCTGATTATATTTCTTCTTCATAAGAAATTCCCTAGTGTTCTATTATTTCCTTGAATTGTTGTATTACAAGGGTACAAAATTGTGGTGAATTTATGTGAAAAGGTGTTTTTATAACTTTTCGCAATTCTGTTTGTTTTATTGTTTTTTTTAGTCCATGACAGAAAGCCTGTGTTGATGCAGGTAAATAAAAAGGTTGTTCAGGGCAATCTAAATAAGCTTTCGAAATAATAGATCACTTGGAAGGGAACTCAGTCCGATTTTTGCGATCTGATCAATCGCTAAAAATCACAAACCCCAAAACGGACTGAGCGATGCCCATCATAGCACCCATCCCCCGAAATGAACGACAGCAGATGAAAAAACTTATCCATAAAACCCGTGATAAGGATTATGCCCGCCGATTAATGGTATTATTAATGCTACATGAAGGTCATACGGTGACTCATGTCGCCAAAACCCTGCATGCTGCACGTTCTTCGGTTAATCGCTGGATTCACTGGTTTACCTTGTATGGCCTGGAAGGGCTGAAAAGTTTACCCGCCGGCAGGCCCATTGTTTGGAATTTAGCCCCGCTCTATCCGCTCTTGTCTTTCTTATTGCAGCACTTGCCTCAAGATTTTAGCTATCTTCGCTCACGCTGGAGCCTGGAGCTCATCACTCAGACTATCAATCAATTGCTCAAGTTATCTCTCACACAAAGTACGTTATATCGCTACTGCCAACAGGTCGGTATTGTCTGGCGCAGGGCCGCCCCCACCCTAAAACGACCTGATCCTGAATATCATGAAAAAATAGCAAAAATCACAGAAGCCCTGACCCATACCTCAGCACAACATCCGGTGTTTTATGAAGATGAGGTCGATATTAATTTGAATCCGAAAATCGGGGCGGACTGGTGTTTTAAAGGGCAGCAAAAACGCGTTGTCACGCCAGGAAAAAATGAAAAACATTATCTTGCCGGCTGCCTCAATGCCCAAACAGGGAAAGTGACTTATGTTAAAGGGACAAAGAAGGACTCTAATTTATTTATCAAGATGTTAGATGAGCTTAATACCCACTATCCTGATGCGAAAACGATCACATTAATCTTAGATAATTACTGCATCCATAGCAGTCAGAAAGTCAAACATTGGTTGGCCCAGCATCCGAAATTTAACCTCTTATTTTTACCGAGTTATTCCCCCTGATTGAATAAAATAGAACGGCTCTGGCAATCGTTGCATGAGACAGTCACCCGGAACCACAGCGGCCAATCTATGTGGCGATTGCTAAGTTATGTTGATGCTTTCTTGGCGTCGATTTCAGCACAGCAAAAACCAGGAATGAATAAAATCGGTGTAGCATCATTATGAATTCTTATTTAGAACAACTACCTTGTTAACATTAAGATCCCAGCCCAAGCGCTGGGATCTTCCTTTTAGCCGTCAGCCATTCTCAGCTAGCCGGATAATCAACTGCCCGCGTTCAACGGTGATGTTCACCGCCTGCCCGGTGGCAAATCCGGCCTCTTCCAGCCAGTTGCCTTTAAGGTGCAGGCTGGGATGCTGGCTGTAATAACGGGTCATCCCCGTGTTGCGGTCTTCGTGGCGGGTGCTGGTATAGCCCACCTTATAGTTGCGTCGGGCTTTTGAAATCTTCAAATCTGCATTACAATCGCGGTTAGCCATGGTAACTACTCCTGTTAGTTGCCTACGGTTAGCAGCGTTACCGGATGGCCGTCTGGTAATGCTGCACTAAATAAAAATCGTCTTTCCTGTAGCAAATCCTTTCTACGATGTCAGTAACTGCGTCATCTTCGAACGTTTAAGCAAACTGTCCATCAACACAATCAGCGCCTGCTGATCTTCATCTGATAATGAATCCATCTGCATCACAAGCGCCTGTAAACGCGGGTTATGTATCTGTGGCGGTGTCATGGGTTCCAATCCGACAAGTGAATCCAGACTACTTTGTAATACCTGAGCGATCCTGACCACAGCATCCAGTTGAGGAACAGAAGCACCGCGCTCCCAGCGGTTATAAACCCGGCGATCAACGTTGAGCAGTTCAGCTAATCTTGCTTGTGTCATCTTGCGGGCTTCTCTGGCTTCCTTTAACAGTTATCGCATCGTAGAGTTCTTTTTGCCATCCGTGGAACCTATCCAGTCAGAAGGTTCATATTATCCTTGACGGAGCCAGTTACCCTCGGAGTGAGTTGGTGAAAGAGTGGGCTTATGTGATGAATATCGACCTTCATTACTTACCGCCATACAGTCTGAATCTGAACCTGATAGAAAGGTTGTGGAAGGTGATGAATGAAAAGGTCAGAAATAAGCATGACTTCGCCTCGACGACCCTGTTCAGGCAAGCAATACATCGTTTTTTTACGGAAATATTACCGGAACTTGCCGGGAACCTGTCGTACCGTATTAATGACAACTTCTAGGTTCTGAATTCTGCATCTTCAAGTTAAGCGGGTATACCTAATCGAACAATAGTAAAACATTATATTAATTGGGGTCGCTTGACAGTTGCAGTAGAACTTTTAAATATCGCGCTCTAACTCAAAAATCAGATACAACAATTCACTAATAAATAACCTTCCTAAGATTCGTTATTATTTATTCAACGTCTTATAAAAAACGCAACAATATAATTAAAAAATACTTTCACATGTAAATAATTTCATTAGATAAATAATTAAAATTACAAATAATATATATTTAAATATATAAAAAATTAATTATATTGCAATGTTATCATTCATGTGATCTGAAATATAAACGAAAAATAAAGGAGATAATTATGACTACAACTACAGAGCAAATAAATGTTGACTATCTAATATTCACTAATATAAATAACAATAATATGTAACTATCACCTAAATAAAGGAATGCAAAATGACATCTGCCTTTGACTCGATCGTATGTGTGGGAACCCCCGCGGTAACTGAATACGTTCGTACCTACAGTTATGGTCTTTAGGTCGGGGAGAATGTCAAATCTGTATCGACAAACGACAAACAGCTTTTCGCAGCGCGAAGGGTTTCGCTTAAAAACAGGCAAGGATCATTGCAATGGCTTATATATCCAAAGACTTCACGAACCTGCTCAATACCTTGATCGATGGACAGATTAAGGCAGCAAGTCGTCAGACCGAATGGTTTAACATGGGGCCTGATGAGCGTGCCGGCTACATCAGGCAGGTAGACGAGCGGTTACAGGAAATGCAGCAGAGTACGCTGAGTGTGCTGGCTGCCCAGTATTTTCAGATGCAGGACAACCCCGTTTCTGTTGGCGACCAGTTGCAGACATTGCAGCAAAGACGGCAGCAGATGAACGATGTGCCCGGCACACCGGCGATCAACGCCTATAAGCAGCAACTGGACCGCGACATCCTGCTATACAGCCGACAGCAGATGGCCATAACGCACTTTGACAGCACTTGGCGTAAAGCTTTGACCATGCTCAATCCCGGCGGCTCTAAGACCTTGAAGACGACGACCCTGAGGGAGGACGCGGCGGACAAGCAGGCTAAGCTGGATACCGAGATCAAACGTCTGGAACAACAACTGACTATACAGGTGGCTGCCTCCACGTTCAGCCCAAAATACGTGACGCTGTTTTCCAAATTACAGGCCTACAAGGAGGTCAATGCACGCTACAACGCCTTACTCAAAGCATCCTCTACGGAAGAGGCCGCAGCTTTCGGCGGGCTGACCACGGTGCCTCCGGCCTCCGATGATCTGCCGGTAAATATTTCGTTGCTGATGATGGAGGAGCGCCCTGGCTACATCCGCATGAACGTCGCACTAGTTAATGCCAGCACCGATGGCCGCTTCAAAGATTTCTTCCTGGAGAACGGCAGATTAGTTGTGTCGGCGGACAGGGTATTCAACTTCTCCTTCGGTACCGCAGCCCGCTCCCTAGCCTGGCAACAACAATACCGGCTCAAGAGTGAGCCGCCATCCTTTCGCTCGCCGACCTATGCACCAATTCGCTCGGTGCTGGTCAAAACCGAATTCGTCGAGAAGTACTTCGCCAACTACCTAGTTTCGGAAAGCACCTTGCGTGAAGGCTTCAAGGCGCAGTTGCTGGGTAATGGTCGCAAAATGCTACTGACCAGCGTTGACCGCAAGGTGCCGAACCAGGTCGGGATTCAGGTGTCCGGCCAGGTTTCGAATACCACCATCACCCGTGAGGTACCATTGGCAAGCGCCTTGAGTGACCTGATCAACCAGAATGCTGATATCGCTAGCTTCCAGACTATCGGCCTGGAGGGGTTTCGCCAGAACGGTTATCACCCGGACCGTGACGGGCTTTTCGTTAATATCCATGAGCTGGAACGTTCGGTCGGTTTTGCCAGTCGTCAGTACTTGTTGGAAATGCCCCAGGGCAACGGTTACCTATCCGCGACGCCCTTTGGGGTGATGAGCGTTGACGACAACAAGGTCAGCAGCAGTCACTTGAGCAAGGCGCAGACCGACATACTGTATCAATACAACGCCGCATTTTTCGAGAAGCTGGAGCAACTGCGTGAAGGCGGTACGAAGGCCAGTCGTCTGTTTAAAGGCAGCGAAGATCGCAAGGCGTTCGAGCAGCAGCTGGTACGTTTGCTCGAGCGTAACCACATCACCCCCGCAGGGGTGTTGGCGCCGGAGTACTTCCGTAACAACATGCGCGATATCAAGGGTAATAACCTAAACAAAGCGCTGTGGGAACAGGCGTTTGCCGCTTCGGTCTGGCGAAGCAGCGATAATGACCCGCTGCTGTTCGGGCTGGCGACGAGACTGGTGAAGAACCCGGCTATGGTTAAGGTCTTGCAAAATGGCTATGTGCAAAGTGATATTGCCCAGGCTAGGGGGCTATTGGCACCGTTGTACGAACAATGGCGCATTCGAGCCATCGAAGCGGAAATCCAGTGGGTTGCTAGCGCCAATGCGGCACAGCATCCAAGCAATCCGAAAGTACATGTTTTCGATCAAACTGCGGTTGAGCACTCGCTGGACGACAAACTGCTCACCCTGTTACTGACCGGTCCCCAGGGCCTTGAGAACGCCGATGCGCAACTGCGCCCGGCGGTTGAGGCGGCGCTGTTGAGCAATGAGGGCAGGAGCTTGCGCAAACAGGTCTTGTTCCATGCTTTGCGTCCGGTAGCCGATAGCTTTTC
The DNA here is from genome assembly GCF_963878145.1 of Photorhabdus sp. S10-54. Classification (NCBI taxonomy): domain Bacteria; kingdom Pseudomonadati; phylum Pseudomonadota; class Gammaproteobacteria; order Enterobacterales; family Morganellaceae; genus Photorhabdus; species Photorhabdus sp. S10-54. The sequence goes on from NZ_CAWNXG010000024.1 coordinate 20,243, forward strand.
TAAGGCTGCGGTCCCGGTCAATCCTCACGCTGCGCTGGGTGACGGCAAGGTCATGATCAATAACCGGTTGAATCAGCCCGATCCGTATCTGATCCTCAATACCAGCCCTGAGGAGCAAACGTATCACGAGGATTCGTACCTGATCAAGGACGATAAATACCGCAGCTACAACCAGTTCCGTCCGGACCCGAAGAATGACGCCACACGCTACATGAATGACCTGGACACCCCGTTCGTGGGGGGGATTTCCGGGACCACCCAGACCGTCAGTAATGCCTTGCCGGAATTGTTCGGTGGTGCGTTGAGCGTCAAGCAGTATTGGCAATTCCAGATGGCCAATGCGGCATTCATGATCCGTAACGGCTATCACTCGTTCTTCGAAACCCTCTATGTCGCTGCGCGTTACGAACCGGAGGGTGCGGACAGTATCGGCAAGGATATGTTGCAGATGTTCGACAAGTACCGCGCCGAAGGCAGCAAGAGAGAGTTGCAGGGTGAACTGTATGATGGAGTGATGGCGCGGGTCTTGCCAATCATTAATCAGGGCTTGCCAGCGGCTGACGAATTCCATCCACCGCGTTTTACCTACATGGGTCCAAGACCGGCGCTGCTGGGGCAGGCGGTGAAGGATCTCGAACTCAAGGTCGGGCTGGTGTCTGTAGGTGATGGATTTGAGCCCCGACAAGGCAGTGCTGACATCCGTCAGTTTGCCACTGATCCTGCACTGTTCGCCAAAACCCGCACCATCAGTGCTGAGGTGCTGGTCAGGTCAGGGCACCTCCCGGCAGAGGGGAGTGCCCAGTTGGTGAAGGTCAGGTCAGGCTTATACGAGCTTGAGTACACTAAACAAAATGCTAATAGCATATCTTCAAGTAGCGTGTCGGCGTACTTCCTCGGCTACAATGGCCCGAACCAGGCCAATGCGGTACCCGCCTATGTGGACATTCCCAAGCATGTGGCTGCAGGGAGCTTTCTGTTCACCGGGACACTATCGGGCGGCTCGCTAGTGGTGACCAGCATCGACGACAATACCTACCGGGTTTACCACGATGGCCGATTCAACAGCTCGCTTCTGTATGACAATGTGGTGATGGCGGTCGACTACAAGGATTACCAGATATCCGGTACCACTGAGGGCCTTGCTGCGGCGTACATGCAGTACGTCAATGGCGAGTGGCAACTGGTGTTCCAGAGCCAGGAATATCAACGAGATGGACAGATGGTCTGGCCGAAGTTGCGCGGTGGTGTGGAGCCACTCTCGATTCAGGTTGCCGGCAGTCAGGTGGTGGAGCGCAACCAGGCCGAATTCGCCACTTACCGCGAGCAGGTTCACCAACAACTGAAGACGGTGGCGACGCAGTTTGGGGTGTCGGTCGAAGGAGTTACCGACGGCGTCTACACAGAGGGGGCATTTTCTCCTGAGCATCCGGCGATTGCCGCATGGACCCGGTTGCGCGAAGCGGTTCAGGCCAAGGTCAAAGCTAACATTGACCAAGTGGCGGACAAACGCTACCAGCTCCAGGAAGCACGACGTACCTCAAGTGATACGGCCTTGATCGACCAGCAGATCAAGCAACTCAATCTTACACAGGACTACTACAGAGCGCAGTACGATCCAGTATTGCGTGAAGCCAGTTCTGTCGAAAAGACTTGGCTCTGGCAACAGATCAAAGCTAAGGACGGCAGCGTTGCGGTGGTACGGATTGACGATACGGCCATTCAAGGCGAGGAGCGCACTAGCAGCGTGGGAGAACGTTACGCGGCCTCCGAGGCCTATCAGCGCGGGGCACAGGATAGCGGGTTCAATGATGGTTTGCGTAACTTCCGGGAGATCAAGATCCCCGGAGTGGATGACAAAATGTCGGTTCTGGAGATGAAACGCCTGTTTCTTGAAGGAAAACTTACCCATGAGCAACGGGGGGCCTTGAGCGGTCGCATCACCGAAATCAGCCAAGCCGAGTACATCGACAAGGTACTGCGACAGACCGCAATGTTCAGTGAGGACTTCCATGACGCCGGCAGTGTCTTCGACCGCTTAGTACCACAGGACTTTTATCTGTCGCTGGTCGGTGACCGAACCGGTGGCCGTTGCTACCCTTTGGTCAGGACCATGGCTGTGGCATTGGCGGGTGGTGGAGAGGCTGGCATCAATAGCTTGGTACAAAAGCTGTTCTTCGCCTCCGCTGACCCGCAGGCGGGCAGCTCCACGCTGCTCAAGAATAGCCTGATCAGTCTGCACTACAATGTTGAGGCCGTTCAGGCTTCCACGGAGCTGGGCCAGTTCAATTTGTCCGAGGTGGTGTTGCGACTGGCCGCAACAACCAGCACCTCGATGTTTGCACTCAATACCCAGAATCACTCGATGATGGTAGGGAGCACTGTCACGGCCGAAGGCCGTCGCTACTACTTCTATGACCCGAATGTTGGGATCTTTGCCTTCAACAACACCAAGAGTCTGTCCAGGGCTATGGAGCAGCACTTGGTGGTGCGCGGGCTGGCCGCGCACTATGGCTCGTTCGGCAGCAAATCGGTGCCAGTCTTCAACCTGATTGAGATCGATACCGGCAAGATGGCTGAGGTACCAGTGGGTAATGGCCTAAACGTGTCTGACCTGACCCGATTCGAGGAACTGTCCAGTGTCATCGGGCAACGGCACCAGGTCGAGCAGGTGGTGAGTGTACAAGAGCGGGTCATGGAAGACTTGCGACTGAGCCCTGCACTGAAGACCTTTGATGCCGAGCAATGGGGCGCCCGGTTCGAAGTCGCCAGCACCCGGCTGGCGCGAGAGCACCAACTGGACAGCCTCTGGCTACCGATTATCGCTACGACGGAAGACCAGGGGGAAGGTCGCTACCGGGTCCAGTTCATTAACCGTGACCAACCCGAGCAGACCCGCTGGTTGATCACCAATGATAGCACCTTTGTTGAATTCCGGCGCTTCGTCGATGAGCACATGGGTGTACTGAACGAGCACTTTACCCTGGAGCACGGCCGGATACGGCCTCGCGGCGGAGTTGGCGAGGCCGCTCCGGTGGATGGGCTGAACGCCGGATTTGCGGTTCAGACGCTAATCCAGTGGTTTGCCGACAATAACCGCCACGATGCGGCAAGCGGGGTGACTTCGCCTGATCTGGCCACCGCGCTCAAGGTCCACAGCTACCTCAACTTGGTCCAGATGGCTCACGGTGGTGTACAGGATATAGCCAAGGTCACCGCGTTGGTGCGTACGGCGCTGCGCGGTGAAGTGGTGGCCGCCGAAACCTCGTTAAAGGACTTTGCTTCGAACCTAGGCCACACCGTCAACGAAGGTGCCGGTGTGTTGTTTGGCGGAGCTATGGTCGGTCTGGATGCTTATGAATTGGCCTACGCTGAGAACGATGTGCAGAAGGCGGTGTTCGGTACCCAGTTAGCGTTCGACTCGGCGAGCTTTGTCACTGGTACCGCCGGGGTGGGGGCTGGTTTGGTCGGTGCTTCGACGGCCGGGGCGGTACTCGGTGGAGCCAGCGTGATCCTTGGCGGACTCGCGGTGGGCTTTACGGCATTGGCTCAAGCCTTTGGTGCGGTCGCCGAGGATGCCAAGGCGGTAGGCCGTTACTTTGATACGGTCGACAAGGCGTACAAAGGTAACGGCTATCGATATGACAACGAGAAAAAGGTGCTGGTGCCTCTTGCCGGGGCGGTGATCAAGAGCCTTGACTTGCGCAGGAACCAGATCAGCTTCGACAGCCAGTACATCTACCGTACCCATTCGGGCTCTACCGGTTCGGGGAAAATCAATTACTTCTTCTGGGTCGGTGACTTTCCGCGAATGGTCCATGATCGTGGTCAGGCTATCGAAGTGCGTAGCGGTATTGGTTACAAGGATATCTCCCGGCCTCTTGAACACGGCGACAGCAATGTCGTGATCCTGCCGGGCACACCTAAGTCTTACATCAGTTACGAATACATGCTGCTCCCTGGCACCACCACACGCCATGATGCTGGTTTCGACGTGATACGCAGGCTAGAGGAAGACAAGCGGTTTGACTACGACTTTTATATCTTTCCGGGTGAGGAGACAATCCGCAGGATTCATCATGAGTACGTCGACACCCCAATCGAGGTGATACTCGATCAGCGCAACCGGCAACTGGTGGTGCCCGAGCTACCCAAAGAGCTACACGGCTTTTTGCGCTACGAGATCAAGGGAGCGGGTGGCGAGTACCTGATCGGCCTCAACGAAGGCACCCAAGTTAAGCTCACGAGCGATAGTGCGAGTGCATTATCGCGCTGGATCATCGATAGCAGTCAGCTCGCCAGTGACAGCATCAGCGTGTCGAAGAACCAACTGGTGGTCGGCGGGGTGGTAGTCGAACGCGATCCGACCCAGAACGGGCAGGTATTGGTGGTCAACGGCAAGGGAGAGGTGCGCGAAGTTGACTTTGCCGGCCTGACAACTCAGGTGGTAAGCGAAGATGCGAGTAAGTGGCAGGTGCCCGGCCAGCAAATTGAGCAGCACCTGAGTGATCTGGCCAAAGCGCATCAGTTGCACGGGCAGTACGTAGTGGTGGAGAACTACAGCCACAACGGGCGAGATGTTGGTCGAGCGTTTTACGATGTAGGCAAGGAGCGGATGTTGTTCACCAACGCCACCCACGAACAGACCAGACATGCCCAATTGGGTGCGGTGATGGGTGACCATGCCTATTTCTACGACGCCGACAATGCGGCGACGTGGCGGGTAGACATCGCCACCGGACAGGTCGATGTGCAGTTTGAGCCATGGTTTAATCAAAATGCGGGTAAGATCAGTCGGCTATGGCAGGAGGGAGATGCGGTCTACCTGGCACGCCGTTATCGACTAAAAGAGAAGGAGGCTGAACTAGAGAAGGAAGCTGAGCTGTGCTATCGGATACTCGATGATCGAATGGAGTTGGTCAGTGCGGTGGGTGATGATGCGCTGCTCCAGCTTTTAGCACGTACCAGCCGGCATAGTGATGAGCTCAAGACTATACTCAAGGGCTACTACGAGAGCAAAAGTATACAGCGTGAGACTCCGACGTATATATTGGGCGCACGGTTGATCCAGCCGACCAGTGCGGCGCTAGTCACGGTGTTCGGCGTGGATGCGGCTGGCGTGGCGCACCGCTACTGGATACGTCCCGGCGACGGGACACTGATCAAGCCGAATCTGGCGCCACTGGCAGATCAGTCCCCGCACTTTAAAGAGTACGAACAAACCCGCAGTGCCTGGCCGATCCCGGCCGACCTGGTGTTAGCGGGGAGCATGTCGCAGCCCGGCGACAAGGAAGTGTTTTTCTTCTACAGTAAAGAGCAAAAGGCCCTGTTCCGACAGGAAGGTCCCGGGCAGGCTGTTCTCGACGCCAGCCATCCCACAGCATTACGCATCAGTACTCCAGCGTTAGCCAACCTAGTCAATCTGAACGGCAGCTTGCTTGTCATCACTGAGGATGGGCGTGTGGCCCGGCTCGATGCACTGGGGCAGCTTAGCTACGAAGCGGTCAACGAGCATTGGCTCAAGGGACGTACCCACTGGTGGCAGGACCTGGCTAGCGTCGCCGACGGCAGAGCTACTCTGGCAGTGTTCGGGGTCAAGGGTACCGACGGCAAGAGCCTGCTGCCAGTGTGGTACCACAACGGTCAGGTAGTCGTGGCTTCGGCCCCCCTGCAAGATAAGCGTTTGCAGTTCTTGGGTTTTGAAGCGGATGGCTCCGGTGCGCGACTGTTCGAACCCGCCAGCGGCAAGTTGTATCGTCAGCCGCCTATGACTGCCGATGCGCTGGCTGCCGCGTTCGGTACCGACGAGGTGCTTGAGGTTTCGCCACAGCTTCCCGCCGCCAGTGAGCTGGCGTCTGGACTGCACCTCAAGGCGGCGGAGCAAGTCGATGCCGGGCTACGCCTGACCACCGTCAAAGGCGAGATCCTATTGCGAACCAATGACGGTAAATTGCAGTTGGTCGCCGTCGACAAAGGCTGGCAACAGGACAACTTCGCTCGTCTGCCACAGGCACTTGCTAAGATCGCTGGTCAGTGGCGAGCCAAAGGCGTGCTGACCTTGCAAGGCGATGACACACAAGGCTGGTTCGATGTCGGCAGCGGTCAAGTGTTCTCCTGCGGTAGCATCCAGGCTAAAGACAATCTGCGTTTCATCGGAATTGCTACCGGGAAGAAGGGCGCATATGTGTACAGCCCAACGAACCAGGCGCTATACCGGGTCAAGGACGATGGTGTGCAGAAGCTGAATCATTACACTAGTGTCGAGCGTATTGGTTCGTCGTTGTTGATTCGGAGCGGGGGCGCGGATGGTCGCCGGGACGACTTGACCCCACCGCTGATCGCCGGTGTTGACAGTGTGGTGTTGCATGGCGGTGCCGATAACGATACCTACCGCCTCAGCCAAGAGATGTGGTCGTATTACCGCACGGTTATCATTGACAACGATGACCCGGGCCAGGCCCTGGACCGCTTGATCATTCCGGTGGTTGATGCGGAAAAAATCCTCGTGAGCCGCCATGAGGATAACTTGATGCTGACTGACTCGACCAATGGCACGACCTTGGTGATGCGCAAGGTGTTCGGTAGCCAGGCGGTGACGCACCAGCATTTGCAAATCGAACTGGAAGGTTCTTCGCTGGTGATGGGAGTGGACCATCTGGTCAAGAACTTTACTCAGAGGAGTTACACCAAAGGGGGGCTGGTAGAGCTGTCTTGGGCCAGTAGACAACCCGTCATCATGCCTCATGCGATTCATTCCGTTGCTGCTGTCCCGGACACGGAGGGGCCGAGCCTAGCGAAGCTGAGCGGGGCGATGGCCTCGTTCCCTGATATCGGCGGTGCCCGCGAGCACCTGCCGCAAAACCGTCAGGCTACGCAGGCGGCGCTGGTGCCACCGCTGTCTTGAGTTAGCAGGAGAAACCACAGGAGGGGCGCAAAGCCCTTCCTGTCTCCGGGCTCCGGTCGAATCATTCCTCCTGTAGTAGAAGCAGATCATGATCAAACCCATCGAAGGCTTACGGTCAAGTTATTGCAAGGTGGTGAATACATTCCTGATGTTTTCAGGTGTGAACAATCGGCCTGCTTAAGTGATCCGCCAGCAGGTACTAGCATTGCGTGGATATGTGTTGCATCAGGTCGGGCTGAAAGGTGTTACTTGGAATAGTAAGATTGCGCATTTGCTGGAGTGTGAGTTGATGCTGTACATCGATGTTGAGCCACAGAGAGAAGAATGTTAATAGGATAAAACAGAATATTCTCGCTGCTGGCTGAACCTGTCTTTTCTACATAAATTCCTTGTTACAAGATGGGGAATCTTTTTGAACTGAGGCAATCTTTTATAACTAACCCTATTCTGATTAATAATAAGAAAGCTGAGCAACCAATAATAAACAATATCGTGTTAATGAATTCATTGATTTTAGTTTGGATGGATTGACAGGTGCAATAGAACTTGCAAGTATTTCGCCAAAGAAAAAAATTGACGCCTAAATTTTTAGGTATCCTAGCTTGGTAACCCTTATGTTCAATTCAGTATCGAAGTACTGAAAAGCCAAACCAACTACAGTTATGCATCCGGGTTCTTGTATTGAGTGGGCCGTCGAGTTTTTATCTCCTAACCAACGCACCTTGAATTGGTGCCCGGAGGCGGAATCGAACCACCGACACGAGGATTTTCAATCCTCTGCTCTACCGACTGAGCTATCCGGGCAACGGGGCGCATTAAACCGTATTCAGCCTAAGTCGTCAATGCCTTTCTGATAAAAAATGATAAAAGCGGATTGATTGCTTTCTTTTTGCTCGGAATTTGTGTGGTTGTTCATCTTAGGCTGATTTTTGTTAACTTAACGCACCATTTTTGCGGCATAAGGCAATAGCTAAAACATCTTCTGCCAGCAGTTTTGCCGTAGTGATATCACCAATATCCCGTTTGAGTAGTAGCTTACTCAGGCAACCTTCCAGAATCAGTTCCATCTGTTTAGCAACGAGTTCGCAATCTTCAATATCCAGTTGATGTAATAGCTCGGTGGTGTAACGGGAAGAACTCTGTTTTTGTAATTCAGCTAATTGATGGATAGGGTGGTCAGATTCAGGGAATGCGCTACAGGCTGCGATAAATAGGCAGCCTGGGTAGCGTTTCTCCTTTACTTTTTCATCAAGGGCTGTGTAACGAGCCAGTAGCTTCTGCTCTGGTGTCAGAGTTTCATCCAGTAATATCTGTCGCTGCCAGACTTCAATCTGTTGGCCGTGATAACGTAGACAGTCATAAAGTAGAGCTTCCCGATCGGGCCAGAACTGCTTGAGATATTCGATATCCATGTTAAGCGAGCCAAAAAGTACCTCAGTTGTGATGGATAAGCCATGTTGCTCCAGTAAGTTTAAGGCATGACTAAGAACTTGTTCTCGTTGCATGGTGTTCTCCTTCTGAATCATTTTGGCAGATGTTGCAAATGCTCATTAAAGTGGGTTGCATCCATAAAACCATTTACCCGTGAATCGGGGATCTCTTTCCCCTGAGAATCAAAAAACAAAATAGTCGGCAATCCCCGAACGCTAAGTTTTTCTAAAAGCTGCTTCTGTTGCGGGCTGTTGTTCGTGACATTGGCCTGTAACAGTAAGGTATCACCTAGTTGTGACTGAACTTGTGGATCGCTGAAAGTATATTTTTCAAATTCTTTACAAGCGGTACACCAGTCAGCATAGAAATCAAGCATAACGGTTTTATGGCTGTTTTGTGTCATTATCTGTTCTAATTCCTGCCAGTTATTTATCTGGCGGAAATTTAAACTGTGTTGCGACTGTTGTGTGACCGTTGTACCCCAAAACCAATCCTGCAATGGGCGGGTAGCTATCAGCATCAAAATTAACAATATCAGTTGTATGACTCGTACCCAACCGTTTTGGCTTCTAATCGTCAGAACAAATCCCCATCCTAGGAAACTGACTGCTAGCAGGCTCCATAATCGTATTCCCCATGCATCACCGATAACCCTTTCCAGCAGGAAAATGGGTAGCGCAAGAATAATGAAGCCAAAAGCTTCTTTAACATACTGCATCCAAGGCCCACTGCGTGGCAGGAGTTTGTGACCAAATAGGGTGACAGCAATGAGCGGTAATCCCATTCCCAAAGCGTAAAGATAAAGGGTTAGGCCACCTGCCACGGTATTACCACTTTGAGCAATGTAGAGCAGAATCGCGCTTAAAGGCGCGGTAGTACAAGGAGAGCAAATTAATCCCGCTAACGCACCCATAGCGAATACACCGAAAAGTGAACCGTTTTTTTGCTGGTTACTCCAGTTGACTAAGCGCGTCTGAACAGCGGAAGGCAGTTGCAGAGAATAGAGGCCGAACATCGACAGTGCCAGCAGAATAAACAATACTGATAAGCCGATCAGTACATACGGATGTTGCAGTGCGGCCTGAAATTGTAGACCGGCAGCCGCTACAATCAATCCAAGTAGCGTATAGGTGACTGCCATGCCTTGAACATAGCTTAGCGCTAACCAAAATATCTGTCTCAGGCTTTTAGGGCGTTGGCTGCCAAGAATAATGCTGGAAATCAATGGATACATCGGTAGTACACAAGGTGTAAAGGCGATACCGATGCCAATCAAAATTGCCCAGAGTGGTGAGAAAGGTAAATGTTGTTGGTCATTCGATGCACTTTCTGGCGTTTTGTGAACAGGTTCAGCAGGTATGGCGTCAGTTGTTTTTGATGGAATAACTGCACTCAATGGAACAAGGCGGGTTTCAGGTGGATAGCAATATCCTGCGGCGGCACAGCCTTGATAAGTGACAACGATATTAGAATTGTTGTTCGCCTTTGTAACAGGAACATTGACGATGAGTTGTTGGAAATAAACTTCAGTTTCACCAAAGAATTCATCTCGATGAGCTGTACCTTGTGGCAACGTGATTTTACCTAGTGTGGCCTGTTGCGGCTCAATATGAAGTTGTTTGCGATAAAGGTAATAACCCGGTTTGATCTGCCAGTCTAACGTCAATTTGTCGTTTTTTTGCTGAAAATCAAACATGAATGCCTGATCTACTGGCAAATATGGGTTTTGCCCCGGCTGTTCAAACAGCGCGTTTGCTGCCGTTGGGGTAAGGAGGGGGCTGCAAAGCAGCAAAAATAGCATCAGAGTACGTTTAATCATAAAGATAATGATCGCTAATCGAATGAAACAGATTCAGCACTATAACCGAAGGCGGCCAGACCAGAAAGTGTTCTGGTTAAGATTAAGACAGTTATTGAAGGTTTTCAGAGAAAATGTATCGCTTGGTAGAAGAGAGTATATAGGGGCGGTATACGCCCCTATATTAAGCGGTTATTGGCAGGCAGAGAATTAAAGGATCATACTGCCGAATAGGAAACCGAAGGCAACAGCTAGAGCAACCCCAATGGTGCCAGGGATAAAGAATGGATGATTAAATACAAAACGGCCGATACGGGTCGTGCCGGTGTCATCCATTTGAACTGCGGCAACTAAGGTTGGATAAGTAGGTAGAATAAACAATCCAGAAACTGCGGAGAAAGAGGCAATGGCAGTCAATGGAGTGACGTTCAGAGCCAAAGCCATCGGCATCAACGCTTTTGCGGTAGCTGCCTGAGAATAGAGTAGGGCGGAACAGAAGAAGAAAATAATCGCTAGCAGCCAAGGTTGAGAGTGGATTAACTCTCCAGCGGTGCCTTTAATCCAATCCATGTTTGCCTGTACAAAAGTATCTCCTAGCCATGCAACACCCAGAATACAGATACATGCGCTCATACCCGCTTTAAAGGTACTGGAGTTCAGGATGGCGTCAGTATCAACTGAACAGAACATGGTGGTGATAGTTGCAACACTCAACATAATGATCAGAATAGCGTGAGTAGTGTTCATCAGGGGTTCTGCAATCAGGCCGATGCTTGGGCTGTTGACGATAGCGTAAATAACAACACTGATAACACCCGACAGGAATAACAGAACAGAAGCTTTAGCCCTTGGTTTGATCTCAATCTGTTTGCTGCCACGCAGAGTTACCAGGTTTTCTTCCAGACGTTTCAGATAAATGGGGTCATCAGATAGTTTGGAATTGAACATCCAGGCGATGATGAAAGACATCAGAACGATAGCGGCGAAAGTGGATGGTAATAGCACCATCAACAGATGGATATAGCTGACGCCGTGGCCTTCCATCAGAGAAGACATATAGACGACTGCTGCGGAAATGGGTGAGGCGGTGATGCCAATTTGGGCTGCTACAACCGCCGTGGAAAGTGGACGGCATGGCTTAATGCCTTGCTCTTTCGCAACTTCAGTAATAACAGGTAGCGCTGACAGAGAGATGTTACCTGTACCTGCAAACAGTGTCAGGAAATAGGTAACGATAGGTGCGAGTATCGTGATGTATTTTGGATTTTTACGCAGCAGTTTTTCAGTCTGCTGGACCAGATAATCCAGACCACCGGCAACCTGCATTGCAGAGATAGCGGCGATAACGGCCATAATGATGGAAATAACATCAAATGGGATATGCCCTGGTTTAACGCCAATTATAGCCAGCACCAGAACGCCAAGACCACCGGCAAATCCAATGCCAATTCCCCCTAATCTTGCACCCAGGAAGATGGCCAGCAGAACGATAATCAATTCTACGGCTAACATAATAGTGACTCCTTGAAATAATTAAAAATTTGAAAATTTTAGGTTAATACTTTGTGCATGTAGGGAAGTAAAAAGGCACGCTATCCAGTTGGAGTTGCGTGCCTTGTTGCTAAGAGCTATTTTTTATTATATTCAACAACTTAATCGTCAAAACGTTTTGCCTTGTAAGATGGGCATTTTAGGTTCTCTACAGAGAAGATGTCATCCAATTGAGTTTCGGTCAGTAGACCTCGTTCCAGCACGACTTCACGAACACTTTTACCGGTTTCAGCACAAATTTTACCAACAATGTCACCATTGTGGTGACCGATGAATGGGTTCAGATATGTCACGATACCGATCGAGTTGAATACGAAATTTTCGCAAACTTCTTTGTTAGCCGTGATGCCATTAACGCATTTTTCTACCAGGTTGCGGCAAGCGTTGCTTAGCAGGGAGATAGATTCAAACATGGCCTGACCGATAGCAGGTTCCATTACATTGAGCTGTAACTGGCCTGCTTCGGATGCCATAGTAACACAAATATCGTTACCAATAACTTTGAAGCAAACCTGATTCACAACTTCTGGAATAACCGGGTTCACTTTTGCCGGCATAATAGAAGAGCCTGCCTGTAATTCTGGTAGGTTGATTTCATTCAGGCCAGCACGAGGGCCAGAAGAAAGCAAACGCAGGTCATTGCAGATTTTAGACAGTTTGACAGCCAGGCGCTTCAGAGCACCGTGGACCATAACATAAGCCCCACAGTCAGAGGTGGCTTCAATCAGGTCTTCGGCTGGTACGCAGGGTAAACCTGAAACTTCCGCCAGTTTTTCAACTGCCAATTTCTGATAACCTGGTGCTGTATTCAAGCCGGTACCGATAGCAGTAGCACCAAGGTTAACTTCCAGCAATAATTCAGAGGTTCGGTTGAGGTTTTTAACTTCTTCTTTCAACAGAATAGAGAATGCGTTGAATTCCTGCCCTAGTGTCATGGGAACAGCATCCTGTAATTGGGTACGACCCATTTTTAGGATCTCATTAAATTCTTTGGCTTTTTTATCGAAACCTACAATTAACAGTTCAATAGACTCGATCAGTTTCAGGATGGAGTTATAAACTGAGATGCGGAAGCCAGTTGGGTAGGCGTCGTTAGTTGACTGGCTTTTATTCAGATGGTCATTGGGATTCAGGTACTCATATTCGCCTTTTTTATGGCCTAACAGTTCCAGACCAATGTTTGCCAGAACCTCATTGGTATTCATGTTGAGTGAAGTACCGGCACCGCCTTGAAACACATCGACCGGAAATTGATCCATGCATCTGCCGGTATAGAGCACTTCGTCACATGCTTTGATGATGATGTCTGCAATTTTTTTAGGAATAGTTTGTAGCTCTTTGTTAGCTAAGGCTGCGGCTTTTTTTACCATCACCATGCCACGGATGAATTCGGGTACATCATTAATGGTGTTGTTACTGATATGGAAGTTTTCAATCGCACGTAAGGTGTGAATACCATAATAGGCTTCAGCAGGGACTTCTCGTTTACCTAACAGGTCTTCTTCGATACGAATGTTGTTTGACATGAGAACCTTCTTATTAGATGACGTTTTTACTGTCTAATTATGCGTTCGTTAAATCATTATGTTGCCAACTGCAATAGTTATGATATGAACTTTTTATCACCGGATGGCCAGCGTGATCATATGCTGGTTAGCAATAAATGCATTGAATCTGGATCACTTTATAGTGGTATTTGTTTAGTCTGATTTGATATATGTGATATCTATCACAATTTCGTATCTAATTAGAAAGATTTTCAGCGGATTGAAAACGATAGCTGTGACCCCAATTATGTCTTTAATAAACTGAAAAAATATTAATTTGGTTGTCCCTTGGATTTTGTTGATATGATTTATTCAGGATACAACCTGTTCATCCAAATCAATTGAAGGAGCACCAAGTGCGTTGGTTGCCATTTATCCTGATATTTTTGCTTGTCTATATCGAGTCAGCCTTATTTGTGCGTGTTGCCTCTGAACTAGGTGTACTGTTGACTCTGTTACTGGTGTTGTTTACTTCTTGTATCGGTATCTCTTTGGTACGCAGTCAGGGCATAAAGAATTTTATCCAGATCCAGCAGAAGCTGATTAATGGGGAGAGTCCGGCTGCGGAAATGATAAAAAGCGTCTCTCTTTTACTGGCGGGTTTCCTGTTACTCCTCCCCGGTTTTTTTACGGATTTTCTTGGATTGTTGTTGTTATTGCCACCGGTTCAAAAAACATTAGTGATGAAACTGATGCCACATATCAATTTCTATCGTCCTCATAATAGTGGTGGATTTAGACGGGATAGTAATACTTTTGAGGGGGAATACGAGCGTAAGCAGGATGACCCCTCCCGAACGTTGAAAGACCATAAACCCGATGACGACGAGCATAAGCCTCATTGATAAGCGGTTATTTTCTGAATGTTTGGTTTAATCATCGGTTTTTTTCTGTGGGCAAGAAAAAAGTAAAATATTTTTTTGCCTGCCCTTGAAGTATCATAAGTAGGTCCCCATTTAATTTATTATGATACTAGTTTAATGAAAGCGTACTGGTATCAATCCTCTTACCTGATATGGACTTTCTTATAGGAGAGCTATCAATGAATATTCGTCCATTGCATGATCGTGTAATCGTCAAGCGTAAAGAAGTTGAATCAAAATCTGCTGGCGGTATTGTGCTGACTGGCACTGCTGCGGGTAAATCCACTCGTGGCGAAGTTTTGGCTGTGGGCAATGGCCGCATCCTTGAAAACGGTGATGTAAAAGCACTGTGTGTGAAAGTTGGAGATATCGTTATTTTTAACGATGGTTACGGTGTTAAATCAGAGAAGATCGACAACGAAGAAGTGTTGATCATGTCTGAAAGCGACATTCTGGCAATTGTTGAAGCGTAATTGTTGCGCTTAGATCTTCTTAACTGAACGAATTTAAAGGAAAGAAACAATGGCAGCTAAAGACGTAAAATTTGGTAGCGACGCTCGCGTTAAGATGCTACGTGGTGTGAATATTCTTGCTGATGCAGTAAAAGTAACCCTTGGCCCTAAAGGCCGTAACGTTGTGCTGGATAAATCTTTCGGTGCTCCTACAATCACCAAAGACGGTGTTACCGTCGCTCGTGAAATTGAACTGGAAGACAAGTTCGAAAACATGGGTGCTCAGATGGTGAAAGAAGTTGCCTCTAAAGCGAATGATGCTGCGGGCGACGGTACAACGACCGCAACTGTATTGGCTCAGTCTATTGTTACTGAAGGTCTGAAAGCCGTAGCCGCTGGCATGAACCCAATGGATCTGAAGCGTGGCATCGATAAAGCCGTAGTTGCAGCAGTTGCAGAGCTGAAAAAGCTGTCCGTACCTTGCTCAGATTCCACCTCTATTGCTCAGGTAGGTACTATCTCCGCGAATTCCGACGAAACTGTGGGTAAATTGATCGCAGAAGCGATGGATAGAGTTGGTAAAGAAGGTGTAATCACCGTTGAAGAAGGTACTGGCTTGGAAGACGAGCTGGATGTCGTTGAAGGTATGCAGTTCGACCGTGGTTACCTCTCTCCTTATTTTATCAACAAACCAGAAAACGGTTCTGTTGAATTAGAAAACCCATATATTCTTCTGGTAGATAAAAAAATCTCCAACATCCGTGAACTGTTACCCGTTCTGGAAGGTGTAGCTAAGGCAAGCAAGCCTTTGCTGATTGTTGCTGAAGATGTTGAAGGTGAAGCACTGGCAACTCTGGTTGTTAATACCATGCGTGGCATCGTCAAAGTTGCTGCGGTTAAAGCGCCTGGCTTCGGTGACCGCCGTAAAGCTATGCTGCAAGATATCGCTGTCTTGACTAACGGTAATGTTATTTCTGAAGAGATTGGCTTGGAGTTGGAAAAAGCAACTCTGGAAGATCTGGGTCAGGCAAAACGTATCGTTATCAACAAAGATACCACCACCATCATTGATGGCGTTGGTGAAGAAGTTGCAATTGCAGGCCGTGTTAATCAGATCAATCAGCAGATCAAAGAGTCCACTTCTGATTATGACCGTGAAAAACTGCAAGAGCGCGTAGCTAAACTGGCTGGTGGTGTTGCTGTTATCAAAGTTGGTGCTGCAACAGAAGTTGAAATGAAAGAAAAACGCGCTCGCGTTGACGATGCTCTGCATGCAACTCGCGCAGCAGTAGAAGAAGGCGTAGTAGCTGGTGGTGGTGTTGCACTGGTTCGCGTTGCAGCGGCTATTGCTGGTCTGAAAGGCGATAACGAAGATCAAAACGTAGGTATCCGTGTTGCAATGCGTGCGATGGAAGCTCCTTTACGTCAGATCGTTGATAACTCAGGTGAAGAGCCATCTGTTATCGCAAACAGCGTGAAAGCAGGTGAAGGCAACTACGGTTATAACGCAACGACTGAACAGTATGGCGATATGATCGCAATGGGTATTTTGGATCCAACCAAAGTGACCCGTTCTGCACTGCAATTTGCAGCATCTATCGCTGGTCTGATGATCACCACTGAATGTATGATCACTGATCTGCCTAAAGATGATAAAGCTGATTTAGGTGCAGCAGGCGGTATGGGTGGCATGGGCGGTATGGGCGGCATGATGTAATAGCCGCGTAGGTCGCTAGCCGAGCGGGTTACGTCCATAGTGGTCACCGATTAATAGTGGTCACCGATTAATATCGTGGTGAATATTCCCACCCCGCTAAAATAGCATTTAAAAAAATCCGATATCCGGGCTGAGGTTCAAGTCTGGATATCGGTCTCCGGGTCTGATTTCAGATAGGGGTGAAAGCCTGTATTTCCGTAATATTCATGAAAAACGTACGTTGAAGTGATGTTGTTTCCAATATTGTGATGAAACGGCATCGTGTTTACTAAGTGATAAGTCTACTAGGATAGCTGAAGTGCTTTCCCGTCAACTTTATTTTTGCTGATGTTCCAATGAACGATACAAGGGACTGCTCTTGCTAAACGTTCTCTTCTCCTGTTTCCTTCTGTAGTGCTGCTATACTCGTGATTAAAGTTTGTGCAACACTGCTCCTGCTCCATGTGAAACTACGGCTTTACAAAGTGATTGCTCTCTTCATTAGCTTAAAAAGCGTAAGTAATAAAGATGATTTGGCATAGGGGAAATTCTTAAGGAAAAAAATATTTCCTTAAACTTAGAAAAAATGAGTTTATTAGACTAAAATTCATTTATTCATAGGACTTTGGAAAATAATTCAAATATCTATGCACAAATTTAATCGATCTACAGAAATGGCGGTATTCGTTCAGGTCATTGAGTCGGAGAGTCTCTCTGCCGCTGCTCGCAAGCTCGACATGACGCCATCAGCAGTCAGTAAGCTTATTAATCGACTGGAGATGCGACTTGGTGTACGGCTGTTGAATAGAACGACACGTAAACTTCAGTTAACGGCTGAGGGTTCTGTTTTCTATGAACGTAGTGTCAGAATTTTGGAGGACATCATAGCCGCAGAACAAGAAGCAAATCAGGGAACCGCGCTACGTGGACGGATACGTGTGAATTGTCATGTTGCGTTTGGAAAACATTGCTTGATGCCTTTACTACCGGATTTCCTGCAACGCTACCCAGAGATCACACTCGACATCTCATTATGTGACTTGATAGTGGATTTACTTGATGATCGTAGCGATGTGGCGATTCGCACCGGTCCTCTGGACGATTCATGCTTCATGGTACGCAAGTTGGGGGCAAGTCGAATGGTTGTGGTAGGATCTCCTTCGTACCTTGAAAGGATGGGAATACCCTCTATGCCTAGCGATCTGGGGCGCTACAATCGACTTGGTTTTGGCTTTACCCGTCATATGAAAGCTTGGCCTTTCATCGATTCGGAAGAGTGGGGGCAACAATTGCCTTCAGGGAACTTGCTACTTGGTGATGGAGAAACCATGCGTAAAGCTGCAATAGCAGGACTTGGCTTAGCACGATTAGCTCGTTTCCATGTGGATGCTGATATTCGGAACGGTTTGTTGCTACCTGTACTTGAGAACTATAATCCTGGCGATAAGGAAGAAATATATGCAGTTTTTGTCGGCCAAGGTAGGCAACTCCCATCACGGATACGGGTATTTCTGGACTATCTGACAGAGCGTATCCACATTGGTGATGGATGGTGATAGTCGGAAAGTATGATGCCACGAAAATGTTTGATGGCCCATTATCGTGGTATCAATGGAGGTATTTCTATCCAAATGGGGCACAGTTTCTTGCATCCATGTTAAAAAAGTATCATTATTTACACACAATAAAATCCACATGAAATTCATATATACCCTATAGATTTCAAGATGCATCGCGGCGGCAAGGGAGCGAATCCCCGGGAGCATAGATAACTATGTGACCGGGGTGAGTGAGTGCCGCCAACAAAGAGGCAACTTGAAAGATGACGGGTATAAGTATAATTTCTTAATCCTATTAATATGTGAAGTTTTTATGGGATATAACGTCAGATAATTGCTCAATAAAAAATTGTCGTGAGATATTATCAAATCAAAACTGTCGATATACCCTATGGATTTCAAGATGCATCGCGACGGCAAGGGAGCGAATCCCCGGGAGCATAGGTAACTATGTGACCGGGGTGAGTGAGTACAGCCAACAAAGAGGCAACTTGAAAGATAACGGGTATAGATGTTTTAATAGTGTTTTGAGTGAGATGGTTTAAGTTTAATATCATTCGCAACATGGGAATTGAATTTATAAGATGGAAAAATAAACATAAATATGCCAACAGGAAATATATGTCAGATGATTATTATAAGTTTATTCAAGATCTTGCTGTAAGAGGGTTAATGAATTAAATATTTACATTATGACTTTTAGTATTGCATATAATAATATTTTTAGTGTTCTATCTGGTAGTCAATATCATGGATAAAAGGCTTTTTTAATAGATAATTTATGTATTGATTAATGAGTGATGTTTTTTGAAGATAAAGCATTTATCAAACTTATTCATGTTATTTATTCGATTATTTTCCTCTATTTTCTTACTGCATTCACCTTGGCATAAAATATTTTTGACCTAAACATTTTACTGAAGGATGACTTTATAAATTATTTTTTGCGATACTGATGTACAACAAGGTATATTGATGACTAATTGTCGAATTTCCAACAATGGGTGAGGAAAAACATGCGAATTAAAATTTTGCTCAGTGCTTCAGTATTGTTACTATTGGCAGGGTGTACAACTACTAACCAATTAACTTCTGGTGGTTCACAGGTTCGATTTGTTGATACTAAGCCAGGCAGCGAGTGCCAGTTATTAGGTGAAGTAACAGGTACTCAAAGCAATTGGATGACTGGTGTAAGTAATGAAAGCAGCTCAATGCGTGGGGCAGCCAATGATTTACGTAATAAAGCCGCACTCATGGGGGGAAATGTGATTTATGGCGTCACCAGCCCGAGTGAAAGTCTGTTATCGAGCTTTGCGCCACTGGACAGTAAAATGATTGGTCAAGTTTATAAATGCCAGTAATGGTATTCGGAATTTGAATGATATGCCCGGCTGAAAGTATCCGGGCATGAATTTTTTGTTAGTTTTGTTTTAATCCCAAATCAAGAGGTGTCTTACTCGGTTCTCCGCCGATTTCCCTTGCGAGACGTGGTACTAAATAACCTGAAATTTTTGTCAGCAATTCCCGGATAAGCGCCTTGGCTTCTTCATCACTGACCATAAAATGAGCGGCTCCTTGTACTTTATCCAGCACGTGAATGTAGTAAGGTAGGATACCTACATCGAACAGAGCATTGCTCAGGTCAGCCAGAATATCAGAATGATTATTGATACCGCGTAACAGCACACTTTGATTTAGTAACGTAATACCTGCTTGTTTCAGCAACATCATGCTGTTCCGTAAGGATTGGTCGATCTCATTAGCATGATTGATATGTGTCACCATGATCACCTGTAATCTCGATTGTGCCAGTCGATCGCAAAGCGTTGTTGTGATCCGGGCAGGAATAACCACAGGCAGACGAGTATGAATACGCAGTCGTTTAATATGAGAAATCTTTTCCAGATTGCTGATTAACCAGTCAAGTTCGTGATCTTTTGCCATTAAAGGATCGCCGCCGGAGAAGATAATCTCATCAAGTTCAGGATGTTGCTGAATATAATCTAACGCTTGTTGCCAATTGCGTTTATTACCTTTGTTATCTTCGTATGGGAAATGACGTCGGAAGCAATAACGACAGTTAACCGCACATCCTCCTTTAACTAGCAACAGTGCGCGATTACGGTATTTATGTAATAGACCGGGGACAGCACTGCGCTGTTCATCCAGAGGATCGGTAGAAAAACCAGGCGTGAGCGTGAATTCTTCGGGTGTCGTTATGACCTGAAGTAACAGCGGATCATTAGGATCGCTTACTTGCATACGCGCAACAAAAGCCTTGGGTACCCGTAGTGGAAACAGGCGACGTGCGCTGCTCCCCTTGGTCAAGGTCGGGTGTTTATCTAAAGATAATAATTGTAATAATTCATCAGGATCGGTAATAACATCTGTAAGTTGTTTCAACCAGTCTTCTCTGATGATGATCTTTGGGGTTATAATGTGCGCCATTTTTTGGCTAAGCCATTTTGTTTAAAAGAGGATCTCCATGGCTACTTATAGTACCAATGAATTCCGTTCAGGTCTTAAAATCATGTTAGATGGTGAGCCGTGCGCTATTCTTGAAAGTGAATTCGTGAAGCCGGGTAAAGGTCAGGCGTTTGCCCGTGTTCGTATTCGTAAGCTGATTTCCGGTAAACTGCTGGAAAAGACCTTCAAATCTACTGACTCTGTAGAATCTGCTGACGTGATGGATATGAACCTGACTTACCTATATAACGATGGTGAGTTTTGGCACTTTATGAATAACGAAACCTTCGAACAGTTAGCGGCTGATGAAAAAGCAGTTGGCGATAATGCGAAATGGTTAGTAGAACAAGCTGAGTGTATCCTGACGCTGTGGAATGGTCAGCCTATCTCTGTGACTCCACCAAACTTTGTTGAATTAGAAATTACTGATACTGATCCAGGTCTAAAAGGTGATACCGCAGGTACGGGTGGTAAACCAGCAACCTTGAGCACAGGTGCTGTAGTTAAAGTACCTCTGTTCGTTCAAATTGGTGAAGTGATTAAAGTGGATACCCGTTCTGGTGAATACGTTTCTCGCGTAAAATAATTACCGACGGTATTTAATAAAAGCCGCAGTTCTGGAAGCAGGCTGTGGTTTTCTTTATTGGTGATTATACAGAGGGCATGGCTATTTATGTCTTTTGAGCTCACAATATTGTGTTATTGATATTGCCATTTTACACAACTATAATTTATCACTGTTTCTAATGGTTATCCGGGACGACCTGGATATACTGCCGTTTTCTGGAGACGACTCCACAACACTATTATGGGGCGTTGATATGTCCTGGTTTATTCTTGTTATTGCTGGTTTATTTGAAGTCGTCTGGGCGGTTGGCCTGAAATATACTTATGGTTTCACCCGGTTGATACCGAGCCTTATTACAGCCGGTGCTGTGGCGCTCAGTATGGGATTGCTTGCTTATGCAATGAAAGGCTTACCAATAGGTACAGCTTATGCGGTATGGACTGGAATTGGTGCAGTGGGTACCGCTATTTTTGGTATTATAGTGTTTGGTGAATCTGCAAGTTTTGCCAGGATTTTAAGCTTTGCTCTGATTATCGCCGGTATTATCGGTCTGAAATTGTCCAGTTAATAGTGAACTGCACTCCAAAGGTTTCATATTTTGGCAGTGCAGCTTCTATATGAGATATTCTTTATCAAGAAATACCGACTTTTTGTAGTGCTTCTGCACGTTTCGTGCATTTGTGCGTAGATCTTTACGTTATCAAAAAGGGTTGGTAGCGTGAATTAGTGACGTATTTGCTCCAGTTCATTCTGACTTAGTCCGGTAGTTTTCATTACTGTTTCACGATCGATGCCAAGATCCAGCAGTGAACGGGCAATTTTCAATGCCGCTAGTTTTTCACCTTCCAGACGCCCTTTCTGTTCTAATTTCTGTGCAATGGTCATTAGTACCTCCTCATACTTCGGCACCTGCTTTGCCAGTTGCCGGATAAACCGTATCGCCTGCCTGTAACAGATAGTTTAGCACGTTTTTTAACTGCTCATCCGTGTAGTAATCGTACGCCAGCAGTATCACCAGTTCTGGCAATAGCTCCGCGATGTCGCGCTGTCGGATATGTTTTTGTACCATCTCCAGCAGGGCTACCCGTTTGTGCGTCAGTATTTCATCATCAGGGATAACCGTGAGGTCCACCAGTGGGAATGCATTGGAGTAGATTTCTGCTGCCAACGTCGGAGTATCAAAGCAGTCGAGCCAGTTGGTACTCCAGGGATATGGCCGCGTTTTCCCGTGGTAAAACAATATTGGGATCACCAGCGGTAATTTCTTATGTCCTTGCTCTAAATGCCGCTGTATTGCTGAAATACTGTAACGCATCAGCCGGAACGCCATCATTTTGTCTGGGGAACTTGGTGTTCAATTACACAATACACATAACCGTCACCTTGCACCGTTTTCAGGGAATAGAGGATATCGGAATAGTATGCTCGCAAATCCTCTTCAATAAACGACCCAGGTTCTAGCCGGAGTGTATCGAGATCACACACTGCCTGTAATGCCGCCGACAAATGTATCTCCAGAAAATCCTTGGCTGTTTCAACATGACTTAAAAACTGCTTAAAAACGGCATCATGTGGCGTTGGTGTATTTTTCCCTTTCGTGAATCAAAAGCAGGAAAGTTTCGGAGAAATACATATATCTCAGATGATAGCTTGAATAAGTTAAAGGCCGGATAAACCAGCCTTTAAAGATATTTTCCAGCATAAAAACGTGTGAGGGTAGGTTTTCGACAACATCGATTAGGGTAAAGAGTATTTATAACCTTAGCTCGTTGCTATTCGACTACAGAGTAAAAACCCCGATAATTGCGACAACACTCAGGATCGCGGCCAGGCCGTAGAAAATCCATTTACTTGCAGGGATATGAATTTTCAGGTCATGCATACCGTGGTGGATACGGTGTGATCCGCACCATACTGGTAGAACGATCATCAGTAATAGGAAAGTACGACCAATAAAACTCTGACAGAAAGCCAGAATTCGTGTGTAGCTTAACGCTTCCGGTGCTACTCCCAATGGTAAAAGGATGGCTACTAGTAAAATAATGGCTGGAGCCACAATTGCGCCCCACATACCACCGGCACCAAATAATCCCCAAAAAATCGGTTCATCGGAACGTTTAGGTATTTGATTCATTAGATCCTCCTTGAGGTTAAAGTAAGGCTATACCTAAGATAATCGTGGTGACGATAATAGTGACGGACCATAGTAGTTTGATTACTGGCCCTGCTCCTATCTTTTCACCTTTTATCACGACGTTAGCTGCCTTAGGCGCTAGCTCAAACCAGGTTTTAGTATGCAGCAGAGCACCTAGCAGAGTGATGATATTAATCAGCAGGATGACGGGGTTTTTCAGGAATGTGACAAATGCATCCCAGTTTTGTGCGCCGCCTTTTAGAGCGAATAGGCCGTATATCAGCAAGATACTGAACCACATAGTCGTCACTGCGGTACTTTCACGCAGGATATAGAAGCGGTAAAAGCCCAGTTTCTGCCACCAGTTGGGAGCCATGCTGCGGATATAAGGTTTACGTTTAGTCGTCATTACTTTCTTCCTCCCCTTATTGTGGTTTTAGCATGGCGATCATGAAATCTTTCGCGCTTTCGATCTTGCCTTGTTGGATAGCTGCGGCTGGATCGACATGTTTCGGACAAACCTCAGAACAGTAACCAACGAATGTACAGCTCCATACCCCATTCTGGCTGTTAAGTTGAGGCATACGCTTTTTCTTACCGTGGTCGCGGTTGTCGAGGTTGTAACGGTGAGCTAGCGTGATCGCAGCCGGGCCGATAAATTCAGGGTTCAGACCAAACTGAGGGCAAGCGGCATAACATAAGCCACAGTTGATACAGCCGGA
Organism: Photorhabdus sp. S10-54; assembly: GCF_963878145.1. NCBI lineage: Bacteria > Pseudomonadati > Pseudomonadota > Gammaproteobacteria > Enterobacterales > Morganellaceae > Photorhabdus > Photorhabdus sp. S10-54. Next base: position 43,931 of record NZ_CAWNXG010000024.1, read on the forward strand.
AAATTGATGATATTTTGCCATCTGTGCTGGAGTTTGAATATTTGGGCCTTCAGAAGGTCTACGGTCATTCCCAATGATGTATGGTTTGATGGCTTCCAGGCTTTCAATGAAGTGGGTCATATCGACTACTAGGTCACGTTCAATAGGAAAGTTAGCCAGCGCTTCAACTTTCATTCCTTGAGGATAATCACGCAGGAAGGTTTTACAGGCCAGTTTCGGCACACGGTTAACCATCATGCCGCAAGAGCCACAGATAGCCATACGGCAAGACCAGCGGTAAGAGAGATCGGGAGCGAGATTGTCTTTAATGTAACCTAGGGCATCAAGTAGAGAAGTCTGCTCATCATAAGGAATTTCATAGGTGATAAAATGGGGTTTATGGTCACTTTCTGGATTATAGCGCATGACCTCCATTCTCAGGGTGTTCATATCAACCATTCTCCTGCTCCTTATACTTTTTCTCTTGTGCCGCGGCTTCACCGCCATATACACGTTTTGCGGGTATGGATTTGGTGATTTTCACATCACTGTATTCTAGGTGAGGAACACTCTCAGGGTTATAGAAAGCGAGCGTATGTTTTAGGAAGTTTTCATCATCACGTTCGGTACAACCTTCATCCAAACGTTGATGAGCGCCACGGGATTCTTTACGGTTTATCGCAGAGTGAATCATACATTCAGCCACATCCAAGCCAAAGCCAAGCTCAATGGTGTACAGTAGATCCGTGTTGAACACATTGGTGTTATCGGTGATTTTCACCCGTTTGAAGCGATCTTTTAGTTCAGCAATCTTATCGATCGTTTTTAACATGAGTTCAGGGGTGCGATAGATACCGCAGCCTTCTTCCATCGAGATCCCCATTTCATCACGGATCTTTGACCAACTTTCCGTCCCTTTCTGTTTTAGTAAGTTGTTCAAACGTGCGACTACATCACGTGCCTGGGCATCCAATGTGCGGTCATTAACGGGTTTGGTTTGTTGAACATGTTTTACTGCTTCTTCACTAGCCAGACGGCCAAAGACCACCAATTCAGCCAGAGAATTGGAACCAAGGCGGTTTGCGCCATGCAGGCCGACAGAAGAACATTCACCGACAGCGAATAGCCCTTTAATGCGGGTTTCACATTTCTGGTCAGTTTCGATACCGCCCATCGTGTAATGTGCCGTAGGTCGGACTGGAATGGGCTCTTTAACTGGATCAACGCCGACATACGCTTTTGCCAGTTCACAGATGAAGGGGAGGCGTTCAAGTAATTTTTTCTCCCCCAAATGGCGTAGATCCAGATAAACCACATTGCCACGTGGAGTTGAAATAGTACGACCGGCCCGCCATTCATGCCAAAAAGCCTGAGAAACTTTGTCACGGGGACCCAGTTCCATATATTTGTTTTCAGGTTTGCCTAATGGCGTTTCGGGACCGAGGCCATAATCTTGTAAATAGCGGTAGCCATCTTTGTTGACCAGAATTCCGCCTTCACCACGACAACCTTCTGTCATTAGGATACCGGAACCCGGCAGGCCGGTTGGATGGTACTGAACAAATTCCATATCACGCAGTGGTACTCCGTGACGGAATGCTATACCCATGCCATCACCGGTCACGATACCGCCGTTGGTATTGTAACGGTATACACGGCCTGCGCCACCGGTTGCCATAATAACGGCATTAGCCCTGATCTGAATTTTGGTACCTTCCATCATATTCAGCGCAATTAGGCCACGCACTTGCCCTTCATCTACCAGAATATCGAGGACAAAATGCTCATCAAAGCGTTGAATTTGAGGATACTTAAGGGAGGTTTGGAATAGCGTATGTAACATGTGGAAGCCAGTTTTATCCGCAGCGAACCAGGTGCGCTCTATCTTCATACCACCAAAACGACGCACGTTGACGGAACCATCTTCTTTACGGCTCCACGGACAACCCCACTGTTCTAGTTGGATCATTTCTGTCGGGCAATGTTCGACGAAATATTCAACAACATCTTGCTCGCATAACCAGTCACCACCGGATACGGTATCGTTGAAATGGAAGTCGTAGGAGTCGTGAGCTTGGGTGACTGCTGCTGATCCACCTTCCGCTGCCACAGTGTGGCTACGCATTGGGTAAACTTTTGAGATCAGAGCAATCTTCATCTGAGGATTAGCCTCAGCGGCGGCAATTGCGGCTCGTAGGCCTGCGCCTCCGGCTCCGATAATCGCGAGATCGGCATTAAAGATTTGCACTGTGCTTCTCCATTGTTTAAGTGAAATTAATTAGTAAGCAAAATCGTCGTAACTTTCCTAAATGTTGTTATTTTTCATATGCAACATTCTGTAGGTAAAATCCGGTGTTTTAACGATCAAGGGAAGCTGTTTATTACTGTTTGTATTGAATTAAGTATAACGGGTTCTAAGTGAGATAAATTTGATATGAAAGGGTATTTTGTCGGATTTGAACACTAAAACTTGATCTAAGACAGGAATTAGTGACTTTAATTTATCATTGACCGACAGAGTTATTACCTAGAGGGGAATCACTTGTGGAGCTGATTATCAAGGCCATACAATATGAATTTGGCTTGCTTGGTATTTTTTTGTCGATATTAGAAATTATTTAAATGCAACGAGATTTAAAAGTTTTATTTTACTTTGGTAATGTTGCAGTTAATAATTTTATACTGGTCATATTATAATTATCATCTTAAATTATTTTTCAGTTTCTTTATAATATCTTACTTTTAATCTAAATATGATAATTGCTTCTGGTCATTTAATAATTATAAGTGATAATTGGTAATGTCATCCATAATAAAGTGATAATACGTTTTATTGTTTAACGGTAGTAGTATATATTCAACAAGGGAGTTTTATTTCTATGGGCATAGAGAGTCGATATGAGGATTAAATGGTATTCTATAATTAATTATATTTAAACGGAGGGTATGATGGCATTATCAGAGCATACTATCGCATTGATGGCAGATAATGGACTTTATTTGAGTCGGGTTGCTCGGCCTGGTGGTAATTATATTGAAGCGGCAACATTGGATGTTGATACTTCTTCTACGTTTACTGTAGAAGATGTCGACGATAATGTGATAGCGCTAAAGGCAGATAATGGAAAATATCTGACTAGGCTTAGTATAAAAGGTATTAATTATATTAAGCCTGATAAAACCAATATGGACGGATTTTGCCACTTTAGATTGATAACTCTGTTAGAGTAAATAGTGATTTTGTCTGGTATTGGCTTTGTTGTGATACAAGACAAACTAAGTTGTTCCGGGATGATCAGGCGGTAATAATTTGTCTGATATGTGTGATGCAGGTAGACTGCACGTTTTGTTTTATTTTGGAGTCATTTACATGAGCGAAACAGCAAACTGGCAGCCAAGCGCACCTATCGCCAACTTGTTGAAACGAGCGACTATTTTAGCAGGAATACGGCGCTTTTTCGCAGATCGTGGGGTATTGGAAGTTGAAACACCTGCGATAGGTCAGTTTACAGTGACTGATATCCAATTGTTTTCTTTTCAGACGGAGTTTGTTGGTCCAGGCGCCGCAGATGGTATGACTCTTTATCTGATGACAAGTCCGGAATATCACATGAAACGCTTACTGGCAGCAGGAAGTGGCCCTATTTATCAGCTCGGTCGCTGTTTCCGTAATGAAGAGGCGGGTCGTTATCATAATCCTGAATTTACCATGCTGGAATGGTATCGGCCTCACTATGATATGTATCGTTTGATGAATGAAGTTGATGATTTACTTCAACAAATCCTTGACTGTGAAAGTGCAGAATCACTCTCTTATCAACAAGCTTTCCTGCGTTATCTGGGTATTGATCCGCTATCAGCAGAGAAAGAAAAGCTGCGTGAAATCGCCGCCAAGCTGGATCTGAGTAATATTGCTGATATAGAAGAGGATCGGGATACTTTATTACAACTTTTGTTTGCTGTTGGTGTTGAACCGCACATTGGTACTGAAAAACCAACTTTTATCTACCATTTTCCGGCTTCTCAGGCTTCTTTGGCGGAAATTAGCAAAGAAGATCATCGAGTTGCAGAGCGTTTTGAAGTCTATTTTAAAGGCGTTGAATTGGCAAATGGCTTCCGTGAGCTGACTGATGGCAATGAGCAGTGCCAGCGTTTTGAACGGGATAACCGTAAACGTGCAGCGTTGGGTTTACCTGTTCGACCAATTGATGAAAACCTGATTGGCGCCCTGAAACAAGGAATGCCTGAGTGTGCAGGTGTGGCGATTGGTGTCGATCGTTTGGTGATGTTGGCTTTGGGGGCTGAAAAGCTCAGTGATGTTATGGCCTTTTCGATAAGTAAGGCGTAATTATTAAGTGACAGGGCGCTGGTTGAGGCGCCCTGTTTGCATCTTATTTATATTGATACTGTTTTTGCAGGAATTTCACACCTAAGTCAGGAAAATCGGTGAATACACCGTCTACACCCGCTTGGTTATACATGATATCGAAAAGTTGATCGCCGCTGGTGGCGTATTTAGGCAGTTGATCAACTCGAATCGTGTATGGATGGACTTCCAGATTGTTGGTGTGAGCCTCTTTTACCAGACTAGTTAGCTTAATATTGGTTGGTGTGGAATACTCCGCTACAATCATATGATAATCAGGGCCGATGCCATCAGCGTATTGTGCCACTTCTCTCATCGCACCTGGTTTGAACATCCAGTCATAGCTGTAATTTGTCCATTTGCCGTCTGATTGTTTTTCATAAGTTTCATTCCAATCGGTGTAGGCGATAAGTTGAATCAGTTTCAGATCCATGCCTAACTTAGGTTCCAATTCGTTTTTGATGCGTTTGAGTTCGTTGGTATCAAAACATTGCAGATAAATTTTGTCGCTTTTCTTGGTGTAACCATACGCTTTTAACACGGCTAGTACCTTAGTAGAAATATCTTTTCCCTCTTGTTGGTGGAACCACGGTGCTTTGATTTCAGGATAAATACCGATGTTTTTGCCGGTAGATTTGTTTAATCCTTGAACAAATTCAATCTCTTCCTGAAAAGTGTGGATTCGGAAATCAGATTTCCACATCGGGAAACGATTGGTGTAGCTTTGTATCTGTTGATTATTTTTAATATCGAAGCTTTCCGTGAATTTTAGTGACTTGATTTCGGACAAGGTAAAGTCAATGGCATAGTAGCGTCCATCTTGGCGAGCACGGCTAGGGAATTTATTGGCAACGTCAGTGACACGATCAAGGTAGTGGTCATGTAAGACTATCAGTTCATCATCTTTAGTCATGACCAGATCTTGTTCCAGATAATCAGCACCTTCGGCATAAGCCATTGCTTTGGCTGGTAGAGTGTGTTCAGGCAGATATCCACTTGCGCCTCGATGGGCGATAACAATCTTATCTGCCGCTTGTGTGATGCCTGACATCGATGAGGCTAAAATAATACCTGTTATTATTGTTTTGATTGGAGTTTGCATGTGTGTTTCTCCGTTTTAGCAATGAGATGAAATCTATCTCATTAAACTGTGTGTTTGTCTGTGTTAATAATACTCACTGACATAATCTCTTAGTTTAGAGGTTGAAAAAAGCCGCAGCATATATAATGCTGCGGCTTAATTAATATTATCAGCGATATATCACAGTTTAATGACAGAGGTTAGCCATATTGTTGGGCTATTTCCTGTTTATGTTTTTTTTCGGTAATCGTGACGATTAGCAATAGAATAACGGACAAGATACTACCACCAATCATCACCATAAAGCCGCTATCCCAACCGAAAAACTCAACGGTATAGCCGATGATAGCACTTGCAGCAACAGAGCCACCTAAGTAACCAAATAAGCCGGTGAAGCCAGCGGCTGTACCGGCGGCTTTTTTTGGCGCCAGCTCAAGGGCATGTAGACCCGTCAGCATCACTGGGCCGTAGATAAGGAAGCCAATAATCAACATGCAAGCCATATCTACAGTAGGATTACCTGGTGGGTTCAACCAGAATACGATAGTGGCGATAGTAACCAGTGTCATAAAGAACACCCCAGTTGCACCACGGTTGCCTTTAAATACTTTGTCTGACATCCAACCACAGAGTAGCGTGCCTGGGATACCGGCATATTCGTACAGGAAATAAGCCCATGAAGATTTATCCAGTGCGAAATGCTTGGCTTCACGTAGATAGGTTGGCGACCAGTCAAGAACACCGTAACGTAGCAGATAAACAAATACGTTAGCCATAGCAACCATCCACAGCAGTTTGTTAGGTAACACGTACAGCATGAAAATCTGTTTAGCTGTTAACTCTTTTTCATCTTTCTCTGTGTAATCAGAAGGATAGTCGTTTTTGTACTCTTCGATTGGTGGCAAGCCACAAGATTGTGGTGTATCACGCATCAGCGCGAACGCAATCAATGCAACGAGAATCGCGGCGAAAGCTGGCATATAAAGTGCGGCTTTCCAGTCATTGAACCACGCCATACCTAACAGGAATAGCAATGGTGGTAAGCCGCCGCCAACATTATGTGAGCAGTTCCAGATAGAAACGATACCGCCACGTTCTTTCTGTGACCACCAGTGCACCATAGTACGACCACAAGGAGGCCAACCCATGCCTTGAAACCAGCCGCACAGGAACAGTAGTACAAACATAATGGTAATACTGGAAGTTGCCCAAGGTACGAAACCCATAAACAGCATAACAACAGCCGCGAGGATCAGACCCGCAGGTAAGAAGAATCGTGGGTTAGAACGGTCGGATACGGAGCCCATGATGAATTTGGAGATGCCGTATGCGATAGAGATCCCTGATAGTGCGAAACCGAGCTCACCTTTGGAAAAACCTTGCTCAACCAGATAAGGCATTGCAAGTGCAAAGTTTTTCCTTACCAGATAGTAAGCCGCGTAACCAAAGAAGATCCCCATAAAAATTTGCCAACGTAAGCGACGATAGACTGGATCTATCTGTTCTGTTGACAGTCGGGACCTATGAGGTGCCGGCTTGAAAATACTTAACATATTTTGCCTCCGATGGCATTTTTGGTTTTATAAACAGCTTGCCGGTTGACTAATGCCACCGGATGGGAAAATGAAAGGTTTTGTAAGTGGTTATTTTCCATAACGAAAATTATGATAGTCGAAATCACTCAACCTCGTCTGTGAAACAACACTCAGTTGTTAAAGTTGTTTTGCCCTAGCGGTAATTCTGAGTGATTTGTTAACTTTTTGAAATGTGCTTTACCAATGAAATTGTGACTATTGTCACAATAACGAGCTTTACTTAATTGTTGGTGAGCGTTTTTGGTTCGTTTTTGTTCTTTATCAAACAAAAACCACAGTTTTCATACATCTTCTATTTGTTATTTTATATGTATCCTTACTAAACGAAGGGATCTTCTCAATTTATGGTGAATGGGCTGCTAATCGATTTTGATGATAAACATACTGTTTTGACGGTATGCCAATAATCTGCCAGACTCATAATTTATACAGTTGTATAGCTGATATACCCAGTGGAGGACCCATGACGACACGTTATGACAGCGATTTTTATGGTTGGACGCAGGAGCAGGCAGGTTTGCTTCGTTCCGGCAATCTGAATCAATTGGACAGGGAAAACCTTTCGGAGGAAATAGAAAGTATGGGAAATAGCCAAAGAAACGAGCTGGAATCTCGTCTTGAGGTACTGTTTCTTCATCTCCTAAAATGGCAATTCCAATCTGAACGGCAAGGTCGGAGCTGGGAGCTTACGATTGAAGAACAGAGAAGAAAAATAGCCCGTCGTCTTAAAAAAAATCCCAGCTTAAAGTCAGAACTTAGCGAAATTTCCTCTGATGCTTATGGTGATGCCATTATTGCAGCAGAGAGGGAAACTAATATTAGGCGTAGTGTATTTCCTGAAACTTGTCCTTGGATATTTGAGCAAATAATGGATGAAAATTTTTGGCCTGAATAGGCTCGATAAATTTGTTTCCTAACGCACTGATTTTGAACAGTGCGTTTTCTCGGTTGATCGATTTTCACTTCACTGCAAGCAGTATTAACAGAAATTATTTGCTTTTCGGTGGATATTCATTGGGTTAGCCAAGATTATCCTTTTTAATTTTCATGACCTTTGTAGTATTAATGATTATAGAAAAATTCATTGTCATCGCTGTGGCTATATTCAAGACAACGGTAGGATCCAAAATAGCGATGCAAAATGCCAACAGTTCTAATTTCTTATCGAAGAATATAATAATGAAGTAATAATAAGATAAAATATTAGTAAACTATTAATTTGATTTTTTGATATAGATTTATAAAATTTCAGTAGTGATATTGATAATTATTTCTATTTGCAGTAAATTGTATTTCCTTTAATTTGTCAAAGAAAATCATGGAAATTTTCAATAAGGAAATAACTATGCCAAGTAAAGACTATGGGTTAGTTGATAAAATTTTTAACGAAAATTTTAAAGAAATGCATGTAGAAACAATAACAGTAAAAATAGCACCTTCAGGTACTAAATATACTAATGCGACAGGAGACGTTAGTAAATCTACTTTTGGACATGTATGGGTTGAATTTCAGGGTGAATCAATCGGATGCTTAGGTGATAATAAGCAAGTAGGAGGAGTTGAGAACATCTCTTTTAGAGACTCAATAGCATACGATAAATCAAAAATTTCCAGTGTTACATATCCAATATATTCAGAGAGTGTGGTTAATAATATGAAAAGTTACATCTCTGACTTAAAAAATGGAAATTTCTATGATTTTAAACCGAATTACAATCTCCTTACCAATAACTGTATAGATTTTGTAAATTCAATTCTTCGAGTTTCACATTATGATAATGATAAGAATGGTATAGATTTCATTCAGGAATTACGAGGAATGAGTCCAAATGCCGTATTAGATAATCTTGAAGAAGTTGTTGAAGATCAGAAAAATACAGAAACACCACTTATTATTGATTTAACTGGCGATGGTATTATTACCATCGCGGAAAATGGTTCTATATATTTTGATCATGATAATGATGGTATTGTTGAAAGTTCAGGATGGATAGAAGCCAATAATGCATTTCTGGTATGGGATAAAAATGGAGATGGAAAAATAAATAATGGAAATGAGTTGTTCGGGAATAATTTTATATTAAAAAATGGAAACAAATCAGAAAATGGGTTTGTCGCATTAGCAGATCTTGACGATAATTGTGATGGTATTTTTGATCAAAATGATAGTCTATGGAATTCATTAGAGTTATGGATTGATGCCAATAAAGATGGTATAACTGATGACGGAGAGTTGTATAAATTAAGTGAGTCAGGAATCTCTGCTATAAATCTTACATATAAAGAAAATGGATTTAAGGATATCAATGGTAACATTCATGGATTGGAAAGCTCAGTGCTCTGGAATAATGGGAATACGACTAAGATAGTGGATGTGTTTTTTACTGTGGATCAAAACATGCAGATGGCGTCACTAAATTCAAATATTGACATAATAGGGGTAAATGATACTTTTAGCGAGATTATTTTATGAGTGATTTTTTGTAAAAAATAAGAAATATTTTCTCTATTCAGTGTTCTTTTTTTCTTTTATTGCTCAGAGTTCAGATATGAACATACAAGATACCCCATCGATTGTTTTCAATCATTCAGATGATTTTTTATCAGAATTTTCTATTCCAATGCCTAAAAATGAAAATGAATATTACGAGTTAATAAAGAGGGCAAATAATGGGAATGTAGATGCAAACTGGATGCTCGCTGTAATACAACAAACAGAAGGTTATCGTCAAGAAGCCAGTGAAAGATATAAGTTATCTATATCAAGAAATGATAAATATAAATTAAGATCTATGGTTAATTTGGGGTTTATTTTGGAAGATGAAAATAAATACTCAGATGCGAGAGCACTTTTCGAATTGGCTGGAAAAAGTGGATATTTTGAAGGCTATCGCACGATTGGAACGAATTATTTAAATGGGATCGGTGTAAATCGAGATTTTAATAAGGCAAAAGAGTATTTTAATAAAGGAAGCCAAATTGGGTGTCATGAATGCACATTTCTTATTAATAATTGGAGTGATGTTATTAAATTGAAAAAATCAGAATAGTAAATTTATATTTTGAGTTAACCTGCTAGTACTAAGTGAGATCTTTCCAGGAAGAAAAATTTGGGGGGGCGTAGTTCTTAATATGGCGGCAGGTTCTGTTTGATGAACGAGACTTCATTAAATTAAAACAAATGATTGGATAAAAAATCAGTGCTTTGTCAACAAGTTGAGCGGACAATTTGCCCGCTCTTGTCAAACTTAATACAGCCAGTCGCGTCCCATCCGGTCAGCAGCCATAATAGCGGCGTACACTTTTTCAGGTGTCACTTCAAAAGGCATGTTGTGAATGGTTTCATCCTCGGCACAACTCGCTTTCGCCACTGCCATCACTTTTTCTTTCAGTTTTTCACCATCTTTTACTCCAAGTTGATCCAGAGTAACCGGTAGTCCCATCTGTACACAGAAATCAAGGAAAGTATCTAATTCTTCATTTGGGCTATTTTCCAGTATTAGTTGAACTAATACCCCGAAGGCGACTTTTTCGCCGTGGTACATGTGGTGGCATTCTTCCAATACGGTAAAGCCATTGTGTACGGAATGAGCGGCGGCTACCCCCGTATTTTCAAAGCCCAGGCCGCTTAAGTAAGTAATAGCTTCGATGACATTTTCCACCGCAGGTGTACTGACGTCTGTTTCAACAGCCAATTTTGCTTTATAGCCTTCTTCTAACAAAGTTTCGTAACAGAGATGAGCGAGGGCTATTGCGGTACGGGATATCCCGCCATCTGTCATTCGAGGTTTATGGCCGGCTCCACAAATGCGGGTTTCGAAGTAAGTTGCCAGCGCATCGCCAATTCCGGCAATCAGAAAACGGGTTGGGGCTTTAGCGATAATGCTGGTATCGATTAGGACAATGTCTGGGTTTGTTGGGAGAAACAGATAGTCTTCATATTTGCCATCATCGCTGTAAATAACAGAGAGAGCACTGGTTGGCGCATTAGTGGAAGCGATAGTGGGAGCAATCAGAACAGGTAATCTGGATTCGTAAGCGACTGCTTTTGCTGTATCTTGTACTTTGCCACCACCGATACCAATAACGGCTTGGCATTCATGTTTTTTAAGAATGTCAGACAGGCGTCTAATCTCATTCCGACTACATTCGCCGCCAAACACTTCAAAATGGCGGGTGATTTCATACTGTTCCAGACTGTTATGAACGGTATCTCCCACTAATTTCATCGCTGAATTACCGATGATAACTAAAACGTGATCGGCGATGGTTTTTGTGTATTTACCAATATGGAGCAGAGCATCAGGTCCTTGAATATATTTGGATGGGGATTGAATAATTTTCAGCATAAGAATATTCCTTTTGTGGAAACTCAGTATCTGTTTGCTGCATAAATTTTTTAACAAACAGGGAGCAAAATGTGACAGACTGGTAAACTATTTTCGGATGAAAAAAGTACTTAAATTACTTCACAGACTAACACCATCTATAAAAATTAATGGTTGGTTATGGATAAATAAAGTTGTTATGCCCATTTTGTCGTGGGAAATGTGTGTTTTTTTGATCTATGCCCGGATCTCTGCACTGGAACAGGCCCTTTTTCTTCATAGCTGCGTTTGGGGAAGCTAGTGGGTTGGACAGGTAAAAAGCGGACAGAGTGGCAGGCTATTGCTTTACCAATCTCTTAATTAGCAGTTCTGACTACGAGACAACTCTTTTCTTTTGACGCGAGGAATAATTCATTAATTGCACCTTGTTCAAACCAACTTGTTTCATTAATATAATGGCCGCTTGGCAAAGTGATCCTATTTTTTCAATTTTTAAACCATATGTCTTAAATTTCTCAAGTACAATTGCTATTTCCTCTGGGCTCAGAATAGAAACTGGATTTTGGATCGCTAGAGTCTGTAAATATAGATGAGCGAGCACTTCAACTTCATGTACGAGCCATAGTGCTTTTTGTAGATTAACTTCGCAAACAATCATCTCATGATGCTGTAATAGAATAGCTTTTCTGTTTTTAAAACCATTAAATACATAGTCAGAGAGTTGTTTGGTGCCAAATGTTGCGTAAGGTACACAGGGAATTGAATCTCCTCCCGCTGCGGCAATCATGTAATGAATGGCCGGGATTGGCTTATTTAAAATAGAAACTGCTGTGCAATGAATTGCATGATTATGGACAACGGCATTGGCATCGGGTCTGGCATGATAGACTGCCTGATGAAAACGCCATTCACTTGAGGGGATTTTATTATCCTCAGGTTGACCATTTTCATCTACATAAACAATATGTGTTTCAGTCAATTGTTCATAAGGGATTCCTGTCGGCGTAATTAACATTCCATTATTATAACAGACACTGACATTACCCGCAGTGCCTTGATTTAATCCTAATCGAGTCATTTCTAAGCATGTATGAATAATTTCACGAGATAATGTATTTAATATTACTATTTTTACCAATAGCATTCGTATTTGTCATCAATTATCAAAGAAAAAAATATTCAATTAATCAGTTCAGGGGGAGTTTTACATCGTAAATATGCTTGTTATATTAATTCATCACTTATTGCACAATTAAAAAATTTAGAGATCGATCTATTTATTTTTTCCTGTGACGGCATTGATGCAAATGGCGATTTATGGGATTCGAATGTTGATAATGCACAATTTAAAGAAATTCTTATAAAACGATCATTGCAATCAATCTTGCTAATTGATAAGAGTAAAATTAACCGAAAAAGCGAAATTAAGATAGAAAATTGTAGTAATATCAATGATATGATATCGAATTATTAGGTGTAGTTGTTAACGTTAATAAGTGCATTGGCATAGAAAAATAAAATGGAAGACTATCGCTCTGCCCAATCTCTTAATCAGGCGATCTGATTAAGAGATTGGTATTTGTCTGGCGTATAAAAATCAGCGAACTTGAATGTGGGTATTGTTAGTTTGATAGGCAAAGAAGTACTTTAAAATTAGATTCAACAAAATGCCGTAAGCGGGTAGGAAAAAGAGTAAGCAGATTAATAGTTTAAAACAGTAATCGACTAACCCAATCTCGATCCAGTTAGCAGCCATAAAAGCATCGGTACTGCGATAGAATGCGATAGAGAAAAAGGCAAGGGTATCAAGTAAGTTACCGAAGAACATCGCCGCTGCGGGAGCGACCCACCAATTGCGTCTCCGGCGCAGACGATTGAAGACGTATACATCCAATATCTGCCCAAGGAAGTAAGCCATAAAGCTGGCACAGGCAATACGGGCAACAAAGAGATTGAATTCAAGTAGCGTGGTAAACTCTTGCCATTCTCCTTGGAAAAATAGGGCAGAAATTATATAAGAGATCAGCAATGCGGGGATCATAACGGTGGTAATGATCCGCCTTGCCAGTGGTGCGCCGTAGATACGAACCGTCAAATCTGTTGCAAGAAAAATAAATGGGAAAGTAAAGGCTCCCCAGGTGGTATGAAAACCGAAAATAGAAACGGGTAGTTGCACCAGATAATTACTGGAAATAATAATCAGAATGTGAAATAGCGAAAGCCAAATTAAAGCGGTAGCGCGCTGTTGTGTAATTGTAGTTGATAAAAACATATTGTACCTTTTTGGAATATGGGGTGAGGGAACCCAATGAAAGATCTGCCGTTTTAACTGACGGCGCATCACATGATACGTCGGTTGTGCACGAATTCAAAATGCTGTACGTAAAGTTAATTTTTGCTAGCTTTTTTATAATATAATTCAGTCTAATAGACTGACTGAAGTAGAGATAAGTTATGCCCGATGTGTTTACTCATCCAGATAAAACCCTTGATACACAAGGGCTTCGCTGTCCTGAACCGGTAATGATGGTACGGAAAACCGTACGTCATATGGAAGCAGGGCAGATGTTATTAATTCTTGCTGATGATCCGGCAACTACGCGGGATATTCCTAGTTTCTGCCGTTTTATGGAGCACCAATTGGTTGCGCAAGAAACGGAACAAATGCCTTATCGCTATCTGGTGCGGAAAAAAGAGAGTCAACTCTGAATATAACAGCCAAGTTGAGGAATGAACGTTTTTGCTTTTTACCATGCCTTCGAACGTCAATGAGCTTTTATCACTGAATTCATCTTGCTATAGCACAGGATATGAGCCGGGAATAAGACTCATATCCTTAATATACCCGTTATCTTTCAAGTTGCCTCTTTGTTGGCTGCAACTCACTCACCCCGGTCACATAGTTCGCGATGCTCCCGGGGATTCGCTCCCTTGCTGTCGCGATGCATCTTGCAATCCATAGGGTATAGCTAGACAATTTTCATTATTTCAGTTTAATTCTCAATAACCTGACCGCGTTTGCTGTCACAAGAGCGGTTGCGCCAGAATCCGCCAGTACTGCCATCCACAAGCCTGTAATACCCAATAGGCTAGTGATAAGGAAGATCCCTTTTAGCCCCAAGGCAATAGCAATGTTTTGGCGGATATTATTGTGCGTTGCGCGGGAAAGGGTGATGATTTCCGACAAACCTGTCAGACGGTTGTGAGTCAATGCTGCATCTGCGGTTTCCAGAGCGACATCGGTACCGCTTCCCATCGCTACACCGATACTGGAAGCTTTCATTGCGGGTGCGTCATTGATGCCGTCGCCGACCATCATTGTGCTGTGATCTTTATTCAATGCAATGACCGCTTTGACTTTATCTTCTGGCATTAACCCGGCGCGGAAATCTATTCCTAACTGACCGGCAATTGCAGTTGCTGCACGTGGGTTATCCCCTGTCAACATCACCGATTTAATACCTTGATCTTTCAGTAAACGGATAGCATCAATTGCATCTTGACGTAACGTATCTTGCATCGCGATAAGGCCAGTAAATTGTTCATCATGCATCACGGCAACAACGGTTTTACCGCAATTCTCTAACTGAACAATTTTTTGTTTCCAATGCTCAGATAACGTGTTTGCTGGCAGTTTTCCGGGCGCACTGACGAGAATACGTTTACCGTCCAACTGACCTTCAACACCAACCCCCGCCAGCGCTTTACGGTGTTCAGCTGCGGTAATACTAACGTTTTTACTCTCTGCGTATTGCAAAATGGCTTTAGCCAGTGGGTGGTGGGAGCCACTTTCTACTGCGGAAGCCAGAGTTAATAGCTGAGATTCGCTGATGTTTTCTGCTGGTTTTATATCTGTGACTTGTGGTTTACCGGCGGTCAGCGTACCGGTTTTATCAAAAGCGATAGTGGTGATTAGTCCCAGTTGTTCCAGCGCCGCGCCACCTTTAATCAATGCACCTCGGCGGGTTGCTGCTGCAAGGGCAGAGGTAATTGCGGCGGGTGTGGAAATCACCAAAGCACAAGGGCAACCGATCAGTAGCAAAGTAAGACCACGGTAGATCCATGTTTCCCAAGGTTGGCTGAATACAGTAGGTGGAATGATGATAACCAACGCAGAAAACAGCATAATCAGCGGAGTGTAAATCCGGCTAAAACGGTCAATGAAACGCTCAATCGGTGCGCGGCGTTCTTCGGCTTCTTCAATCAGTTGCAGAATACGGTCAATGGCATTGTTGCCCTGTTCGGACAGTACTTTCATTTGGACTGCACGATCCACGGATAAACAACCTGCCGGAACTTTTTCTCCCTGCATTCGTTCAACCGGAATAGATTCGCCTGTCAGTGCACTTTCATCAAAGCTAGCGAATGAATTGAGTAATTCAGCATCAGTGGGTAAACGTCCGCCTGGAGCAATCTCGATGATATCGCCAGGGCGAAGGTCTGAAACTGGGACAGTTCTTTTTTCACCATTTTTTATCAGTAGAGCCTCTTCCGGCACCAGTGCCATCAATGCGCTAACTCCTCGACGAGCACGGCCGGCAGCATAAGCTTCCAGCATTTCGCCAAGCATAAACAGCAGTAGTACCATTGCTGCTTCAGCGGTGGCGTCAATAAACAGTGCGCCAATGGCGGCAACACTCATCAATGTTTCAATGGCGAATGGCGTGCCTGATCGTATGAGCTGCCAGGCTTTGGTAACAATAGGCACCAATCCAATCACGGTAGTGATAATAAAGGCAATACGGCCAAATGAGGGATTGATGTGAGAGATTCCCCAACTTATCAGCATCATCAGTGAAAGAGTGATGATCGGGGCAAGTTCTTTCCAGCGGCTGCTTTTTTCTGCTTTCTGACTTGAATCGGAATTGCGTAGAGCAAATCCAGCCTGATTAACGGCTTGAATAACGGCTGAACGTATATCTGTATCCGCATCCACAACTAGTTTTTCTGTTGCGAATAGAACCTTGGCTTGTTTCACTTCTGGAATTTTGCTGACTGCGGTTTCAATTTTGCGGGCACAACTTGGACAATCCATACCATTAACCACCCAACTGAAACGTTGGTTTGCCAAAAGCTCAGGTGCTTGTGTCTCTTGTGTATCATGGGAAGGGTGATGCTTATGTGAGCAAGTCTTACCATGTTCATGTTCATGTTCATGATTATGTAAATGCTCACTAACTTGTTTAGCCTGATCTGAACAAGTAGTAGTCGCGCAGCAGCTTCCATGCTGGTGGTTATGTTGATGAGCACTATTTTTGTTTGAATTTGAGTACATGGACTCCCCCTGAATAGAGTTAACTCAAAGATAATGATTAAACTCTACACTTTGGAGCCTACTCCAGAGTCAATAAAAAGAAAAAATAAAGTTGTCAAATTGTACGACTGAGTGCTGATATCTATTTTCAACTTAATCTTTTTATTAAAGATAAATAGAACGGATAATCAGAAAATGGCCGATAAAATAACAGGTTGCTACAATCGCCTTAGAAGATTTGAACTGGAAACGGTAATGGTTAATCAACCAGACACTATGTGACAGCAATAACAAGATAGTGCCTGCTAACAGGGAGAAACCATACGCTGTATTAAGGGAGAAATATTGTTCACCTGCCATCCACACCATTATCAGGAGTATGACAACTGAGGCAACGACTAGCCAGCGCATTTCCTCCAGTTTATTCCAAATAACCAGCAGAATAACGGATCCCAGAACCAGTAAAATTAATGGCAGCGGGAAGAAGAAACTGAAATTCATCTGCATTACAAAGCTTATTGTGTAGAGCAGATAACAGAGGAATAATGTGCTTAGAGAGAGTAGTGAATACTTACTGGGGAGCATGCGCAGAGCATCTGATATTAAAGCAGTAAATAACCCAAGACAGATTAAATAACCTGAAATATGCAGCTCAGGCGCTTGCCATGCCCACAATAACAACAATAGCAGAGTGACTGGCCTGAATAGCCATCTTTGCCAGTTTGGACCACGGTAAGCTGCATCAACATACAACCAACCAGAAAGAAATACTGCAATAAATGGCCAGCTCATCTTTGTTCCTTAAATAAGTGATGGATAAGGGGTCTACTCTTTTACTATCAAAATATAGACTTAAATAATAGAGATTGGTTTAAGTATCTGTGCGGAAATAGGCAATAAATTAAGAAATGATTTATCTGTTCAGCAAAGAAAGCAGGCAATAAGTTGTGTTGAGACAGAATTCTAAACACCCTCCTCATAACCGGAAAGGGGAATGAAATGAATCATTCCTCACATAATTGTATACCCTATGGATTTCAAGATGGATCGCGACGGCAAGGGAGTGAATCCCCGGGAGCATAGGTAACTATGTGACCGGGGTGAGCGAGTGCAGCCAACAAAGAGGCAACTTGAAAGATGACGGGTATATATACTTTCCGGGTGTTGGGGCGTGTGTCTACTATTTGAGGTGATGGCTTTTCTCTTTCCGTTGTTTTTTCTGCATTGACAGTAGTTCAAAGACACCAAAAAAGAAGATCTTGGTTTGCATCAGGCTAGAGAGTTTTTGGTCTTTGGGCTGACTGGTTTTCAGAAGCAGCATTTGAAATGCATGCATGACCACCATGAAAATCATGGCGACATCCATAAAATACTTCAATGGTTTTGGAAATGGATGGATCAGGTTAAAGATCAGAAATCCCCAAACACAGATCATTAACAGTTTGCCCAATTGAATAAACATCAGTGTGTACTCCAAAGTAAGCGTTATGCAGGTAAGTAACGGATATAGAGCCGGTATGCGACTTGTCCGGCGACTTTTTCACGATGAAGTTGCCAGTTAACAGGCACATCAATCGCCGTTGATTCAGATTCAGCCTCAACATAAATCCAGCTTTCATCTGCCAGCCAATTTTGCTCTTCCAACAATTTTATGGTTTCGCTAAGCATTCCTTTACGAAAAGGAGGATCAAGGAAAACGACATCGTAGGGTTTTCCTGATTGGGATAAATAGGTTAATGCACTGTCGTTAATGACCTCGGCGTTTTGGGTACTGAGCAGATCCAAATTCGCGGAAAGCTGTTTGGCTATATTACGTTCATATTCAATTAGGGTAACTTGGGCTGCATAACGAGAAAGCGCTTCTAATCCAAGCGCTCCGCTTCCTGCATAGCAATCCAAGCAGTGTGCTTCCTGAATAACTGGGGCTAGCCAGTTAAATAGCGTCTCTCTGACGCGATCTGTCGTTGGACGTAATCCAGGGCTATCCGGTACAGGTAATTTTCGGCCTCGCCATTTTCCGCCAATAATGCGGATTTGTCCCATTGATTGCCGTTGTGATTTCTTTGCCATAATTTGCGTAACAGTTGTTAAGACTTACAGGCATTAATTTACCATGAAATTCATGATTGATATGTGTTGAGCTATTACGAAAATGTTAGACTGTTTCTAATTTCGTTATTATTCCTTGTTGTAACGCCATGATTTAACCTTGAGGAGTGCAGTAGCTAATGGCAAAAGAGAAAAAAAGAGGCTTTTTCTCCTGGTTCGGGCGTGGCCGTCAGGAAGAGCAGCAAAAAGAAGAACAATTGGCGGCAGAGCAGGCGGAACAACAGCGTGTTGCAGAGGAAGCCGCAAGGTTAGCGGCAGAGCAGGCAGAACAGCAACGCCTTGCTGAGGAAGTTGCGAGATTGGCGGCGGAGCAGGCAGAACAGCAACGTCTTGCAGAGGAAGTTGCAAGGTTGGCGGCGGAGCAGGCGGAACAGCAACGTCTTGCAGAGGAAGCCGCAAGGTTAGCGGCGGAGCAGGCGGAACAACAGCGTCTTGCAGAGGAAGCCGCAAGGTTAGTGGCAGAGCAGGCGGAACAAGTACAAACCGAACAGCCAGTTATATCAAAAGAGCAAGAGCGTCCGACTAAAGAGGGCTTTTTCTCTCGCTTGAAACGCAGTTTGGTTAAAACTCGTCAGAATTTAGGGTCCGGTTTTCTTAGTCTATTCAGTGGTAAAAAGATCGATGATGACCTATTTGATGAATTGGAAGAGCAGTTATTGATTGCTGATGTTGGTGTCGATACTACCCGTAAAATCATTAGCAGTTTGACAACGCATGCCAGCCGTAAAGAGCTAAAAGATGCAGAAGCGTTGTATACCAAACTGAAAGAAGAGATGTCTGGTATTCTGACTAAAGTGAATAAACCCCTGGACATTGAAGGAAAAACGCCGTACGTCATTCTGATGGTTGGTGTTAATGGTGTGGGAAAAACCACGACAATTGGTAAATTGGCTCGTCAATTTCAGGCACAAGGTAAATCTGTCATGCTGGCAGCCGGAGATACTTTCCGTGCAGCCGCCGTTGAACAGTTACAGGTGTGGGGGGAACGTAACCATATTCCGGTAGTGGCGCAACATACTGGCGCAGATCCTGCTTCCGTGATTTTCGATGCTATTCAGTCAGCTAAAGCCAAAGGTGTCGATGTCCTGATTGCAGATACCGCAGGTCGTTTGCAAAATAAATCTCATCTGATGGAAGAATTGAAGAAGATTGTCCGAGTGATGAAAAAACTGGATGAAAATGCTCCACATGAAATTATGCTGACATTGGATGCCAGTACCGGTCAGAATGCGATAAATCAGGCTAAACTATTCCATGAAGCTGTTGGGTTGACAGGCATCTCATTGACAAAACTGGATGGTACTGCCAAAGGTGGAGTAATTTTCGCCATTGCTGATCAGTTTGAAATTCCTATTCGTTATATTGGGGTTGGTGAAGGAATTGAAGATCTACGGCCATTTAAGGCAGACGACTTTATAGAGGCACTTTTTGCCCGAGAGGATTAATTACCTATGATTCGCTTTGAACAGGTCAGTAAAGCTTATCTGGGGGGACGGCAAGCCCTGCAAGGGGTGGATTTTCATTTGCGCCCTGCGGAAATGGCATTTCTAATCGGTCACTCAGGGGCAGGTAAAAGTACCTTGCTGAAACTGATCTGTGGCATTGAGCGGCCTAGTGCCGGACATATCTGGTTTGCCGGTCATGATATCAGTCGGTTAAAAAGCCGTGAGGTACCTTTTCTACGTCGTCAGATTGGTATGATCTTCCAAGATCATCATCTGCTGCTGAATCGGACAGTATACGATAATGTGGCAATGCCGCTGATTATTTCAGGTGCGAGTTCTGAAGATATCCGTCGTCGGACTTCTGCTGCTCTGGATAAGGTTGGTCTGCTGGACAAAGCGAAAAATTTCCCAATTCAGCTTTCAGGGGGAGAACAACAACGCGTTGGCATTGCTCGTGCGGTTGTGAATAAGCCGACTGTTTTGTTGGCGGATGAACCTACCGGTAATCTGGATGGTGAATTGTCAGAGGGTATTTTACGACTGTTTGAAGAATTTAACCGGGTAGGGGTGACAGTGCTGATGGCGACCCATGATATGGCACTGATTGAAAGACGGAAATATCGTATTCTGACTCTGAGCCAGGGCCGTATGGCGGGAGAGCATCATGGTTAAAAATGTGCGTAAGGCAGCGGGGAAAGTAACAAGATCGAAAAGTAAAGTTTTACAAGGAGGATGGCGTGAGCAGTGGCGCTATGCTTGGATGAATACGTTGACAGATATGTCGCGTCAGCCGTTGGCAACTTTGTTGACCGTGATGGTGATTGCTATCTCCCTGACATTACCAAGTGTTTGTTACATTGTATGGAAGAATGTCAGCCAGGCTGCGGAGACATGGTATCCCTCCCCTCAACTGACGGTATATCTCGATAAATCACTGGATGATAGCAGTGCTCAGAAATTAATAAGTGAGCTGAAAGCACTTGATGGTGTGGATAATGTCAACTATCTCTCACGTCAGGAAGCAATGACAGAATTCCGCGCTTGGTCTGGCTTTGGTAGCGCACTGGATATGCTGGAAGAGAATCCGTTGCCCGCGGTGGCTATTATCACACCGAAAATCGATTTTCAGAGTTCACAGACGCTGACCACGCTGCGTGATAGAGTTTCTCAGGTTAAAGGTATTGAAGAAGTTCGGATGGATGATAGCTGGTTTGCTCGTCTGGCAGCGCTGACAGGTCTTATCGGTCAGATTGTGACAGTAATCGGTATTCTGATGATCGTTGCGCTGTTTTTGGTCATCGGTAATAGTGTGCGTCTCAGTATCTTCAGTCATCGTGATACGATTAACGTGATGAAGCTTATTGGTGCAACGGATGGCTTTATTTTGCGCCCGTTCCTCAATGGTGGTGCTTTGTTAGGGGCTTTGGGGGCAATTTTATCGTTAATTTTGTCTGCACTGTTGGTGTGGAAACTTTCTGATGTTGTCACACAGGTTGCCAGTGTATTTGGCACGACATTTAATTTACATGGGCTTTCATGGGATGAGTCCCTGCTGCTAGTTTTGCTCTCCGCAATGATTGGTTGGGTCGCTGCTTGGTTAGCGACAACTCAGCATTTGCGTCATTTTACGCCAGAATAAAACGGTAATTTTCTCAACAGGCTGAGCGAAATCAGCCTGACAACGCAATAATCATCTCCTTTTTCCTAGGGTAAGAATTTCTTATTCATTGATTTAAATCTAAAATCATGATTTTCTTCTGTGTAGAATTAATTAAAAAGGTGCTTGTACTCTCCCGGTGAACCTGGCGGGCGCTTTTGTGAAATGGAATTAATATTTGTCGGGGATAGTACAAATAAAGGTAGTTGCATAAATATAAAACTATCTGTTATTTTTTGTTCTGTGAACCCATTACCGGGATGGTCGGTGCTGAAATTATTACTCTTCCATGGATCTGTGACTTGAATATGCACATTCTGGTGATAGACTGTACCGCTGTATGTTGAACGTTGGTTCTCATATACACTGATGTAATCTAATCTATACTAACGATTTGAGCCTTATTTGAGAGGATTTGAATGGCCAAAGAAATGCAAACCTTAGCGTTAGTTCCTCAAGGAAGTCTAGAGGGCTATATCCGCGCCTCTAATACTTATCCAATGCTGACAGCAGAGGAAGAGAAGGAACTGGCTGAAAGGCTGCATTACCAGGGAGATCTGGATGCAGCTAAGAAGCTGATTCTGTCTCATCTGCGCTTCGTTGTTCATGTCGCTCGTAGCTATGCTGGTTATGGGCTACCTCAGGCGGATTTAATTCAGGAAGGGAATATTGGCCTGATGAAAGCAGTACGTCGTTTTAACCCGGAAGTAGGGGTGCGTCTGGTTTCTTTTGCCGTCCACTGGATTAAAGCTGAAATCCATGAATATGTACTGCGTAACTGGCGTATTGTTAAAGTTGCAACAACTAAAGCACAGCGTAAGCTGTTTTTTAATTTGCGTAAAACTAAACAGCGCTTGGGGTGGTTCAATCAGGACGAAGTAGAAATGGTCGCCAAAGAACTTGGCGTGACCAGTAAAGATGTGCGTGAGATGGAATCTCGTATGTCAGCGCAGGATATGGCGTTTGATATGTCTGTCGATGATGATAGTCAGGAAGGTCAACCGGTTGCGCCAGTGCTGTATCTTCAGGATAAAGCATCTGATTTTGCAGACGGCATTGAAGAGGACAATTGGGAAAACCATGCGGCTGATAAATTATCGGTAGCGATAGAAAGCTTAGATGAGCGCAGTCAGGATATTATCCGTTGCCGCTGGTTAGATGATGATAATAAATCTACCCTGCAAGAACTGGCGGATAAGTATGGTGTTTCTGCGGAGCGTGTACGTCAGCTTGAAAAAAATGCCATGAAAAAATTGCGTGTAGCCATTGAGGCATAAATTAGGGTGATTTTGCGTTAACGTATTCATAATTAAAAAGGCGATAATGGTTTATCGCCTTTTTTGTTTTATTTTTCATTGTTGTCATCTAATCCTATGAAAATTGTTATTGCACCTGATTCATTTAAAGAAAGTCTCAGCGCCTTACAGGCCGTTGAAGCGATAGAACAGGGATTTCGTGAAATCTATCCACAAGCTGAATACATTAAATTGCCGATGGCAGATGGGGGGGAAGGTATAGTTGAATCAATGGTAGCAGCTACTGGTGGAAAGATTATACGTCTGTCGGTCACCGGTCCGTTAAATCAGCCGGTGGATAGTTTTTTCGGCGTACTAGGTGATGGAGAAACCGCTGTTGTTGAAATGGCGGCGGCTTCTGGCTTACATTTGGTGCCGATGGAAAAGCGTAATCCGCTGATAACCACGACTTATGGTACCGGTGAGTTGATGTTGGCTGCTTTGGATCAAGGTGTCAGAAAGATAATTTTAGGCATTGGTGGTAGCGCGACTAATGATGGCGGTGCCGGTATGATGCAGGCGTTGGGGGCTTGTTTGCTTGATTCTGATGGTAAAACGTTGGAGGCTGGCGGGGCTGCGTTAAATCGGCTTGCTAAAATTGATCTTTCCGGTTTGGACGTTCGTTTGAGTCGGACTGAAATTATCGTCGCCTGTGATGTGACTAACCCGTTATGTGGTGAGTTTGGTGCATCTGCTATTTTCGGGCCACAGAAAGGGGCGACACCAGAGATGGTGAAAAAGTTGGATGCAGCCCTGCGCCATTATGGTGAGAAAATTGAATTACTGACAGGCATTAAGGTCATTGACGTACCCGGTGCAGGAGCAGCAGGGGGAATGGGCGTTCCTTTACTTGGTTGGTTGGACGCTAAATTGCAACCGGGAATTGATATTGTTATCTCCATGCTGGAATTGGAAAAGGCAGTACAAGGCGCTGATCTGGTTATTACTGGTGAAGGACGAATGGACAGCCAGACTATTTACGGTAAAACGCCGATTGGTGTTGCTCGTATCGCCAAAAAGTATGCTATTTCAACCATTGCATTGGTTGGCAGTATAAGTCAGAACTATAGCATCGTTCATGAGCACGGATTGGATGCCGTTTTCTCAATTATGCCCGGCGTTTGTTCTCTTTCTGACGCTCTTGCTTGCGGGCATGAGAATTTGAGGGTGACTGCCCGCAATGTGGCTGCGGTCTGGAAAATGGGTCAGCTAGAATAAGAATTTGACTTGGCATCGTAGTAAAAACCACAGGCACTCATAAAACCTTTTAATGCTGGTTCGTTAGCATCTGAGAACCCTTCAAGGCTTAACTTCCACTGGTTAATGGTGGGATGCTGAGCTTTTATTTCATTTATCAGATATAAACCTACTCCCCGGCGGCGTGTTATTTCACGGACACGTAAATCTTTAAGCAGGCCGGATTGATCACTGAAAGTCACTTTTACTGCGGCCAGTAATCTATCATTAAAACGAGCAGCGAACAGTTTATTTTCATTTTTTAACCAACTTTGCCATTGCTCTGGAGCCTGTTGAGGCCAGATTTTCTTTAGATCAATTATATCTTGTGCTGATAAAACAGTAAGTTGTTCAATAGTTAACTTCATGGTTTTTCCATATCAATTTTAGTTGCATAGATCGATAGAGTGTCGCGTAACCGCTTTTATACGTTGCTGGAAAAATGTTTTTAACATGATCGATATTTCGAGTTAAAGATTGCTTTACTAATATTTAACCAGAATATCACACTATGTTTTGTCTAAATTCCAATCAACTTTGGCGGTATTTTATTCTGTAATTAATGCTTTTATCTACCTTGTTAATTTGATTTTAAGCATGAAATGCTATTTTAATAGCATGAAAAATAAAATCTTATTCATAAAAATTACTTTATCTAATCAGAGATCACAAAAAATCACGGTTATCCCATTAGATAATCGGAGATCTGTACCCTATGGATTTTAAGATGCATCGCGACGGCAAGGGAGCGAATCCCCGGGAGCATAGGTAACTATGTGACCGGGGTGAGTGAGTGCAGCCAACAAAGAGGCAACTTGAAAGATAACGGGTATAAAAGGTAAACACAATAAATTAGACCAATAACAACACGGGGATAAATAAAATGAAAATCATAACAGGTAAAACACTATTAGCAGGCTGTATTGTCATGATGATGAGTCACTCACTGTGGGCACAAGAGACCAAAGTGGCGATTGTAGGAGCAATGTCTGGTCCAGTTGCGCAATATGGTGATATGGAATTTACTGGCGCACGTCAGGCGATTGCAGATATCAATGCTAATGGTGGTATTAATGGTAATAAGCTGGTGGGGGTTGAATATGATGATGCGTGTGACCCGAAACAGGCTGTTGCTGTCGCGAATAAAGTGATTAATGACAACATTCGCTATGTTATCGGCCATTTATGCTCTTCCTCTACTCAACCGGCATCTGACATCTACGAAGATGAAGGTGTCATTATGATTACACCAGCGGCAACCAATGCCGATCTGACAACTCGTGGCTACCAAATGATTATGCGTACTACCGGGTTGGATTCTGATCAGGGACCAACGGCAGCGAAATATATTGCTGAAAAGATTAAACCTCAGCGTATAGCTATTGTTCATGATAAACAGCAATACGGTGAAGGGTTGGCTCGATCTGTTCTCGATAAATTGAAAAAAGCGGGAGCCAATATTGTCTTGTTTGAAGGCGTTACTGCTGGTGATAAAGACTTTTCGGCTCTGGTTGCCCGCCTGAAAAAAGAGAATGTGGATTTTGTCTATTTTGGTGGCTACTACCCTGAAATGGGGCAAATTCTGCGTCAAGCTAAACAGTCTGGTCTGAATATTCGTTTTATGGGGCCGGAAGGTGTAGGTAACTCCTCGCTATCCAATATCGCTGGAGTTGCTTCTGAAGGAATGTTAGTCACCCTCCCTAAGCGTTACGATCAGGTGCCGGTGAACAAAGCTATTGTTGAGGCGATCAAAGGTAAGAAAGGTGATCCGACAGGTCCGTTCGTCTGGACAACCTATGCTGCTCTGCAATCTCTGGCTGCGGCAATGAACCGTACCGGTAGTATGGAACCGATTGATTTGGTGAAAGACCTGAAAGCGAATCCAGTAGATACCGTAATGGGGACACTAAGCTGGAATGCCGTTGGCGATCTAAAAGGGTTCGAATTCGGTATTTTTGAATGGCATGCAGATGGTTCTTCTACTTCTGTGAAGTAAAGTCATCAGAACAGTCGTCAGCTTCTGTTTGTCAGGAGCTGTTATTCCAGAGGTACAACGTATGTCAGAGCAATTTCTCTATTTTTTACAACAGATGTTAAATGGAGTGACTCTGGGTAGTACTTATGCATTGATTGCCATTGGTTATACGATGGTTTATGGCATTATCGGGATGATTAACTTCGCTCACGGTGAAGTTTACATGATTGGTAGCTATGTCTCCTTTATTGTGATTGCGGCTCTGATCATGATGGGCGTTGATTTGGGCTGGTTGCTGATTACTGCTGCTTTTTTAACATCAATTGTCATTGCTGCTGCTTATGGTTGGAGTATTGAGCGAGTGGCTTACAGGCCAGTTCGTCATTCCAAACGTCTGATTGCGCTGATTTCGGCGATTGGGATGTCTATTTTCTTGCAAAACTATGTCAGTCTGTCACAAAGTTCTCGCGATCTGGCATTGCCTAGCCTGATTACCGGGCAGTGGGTATTAGGCGAAAGTGATGGATTTTCTGCCAGTATTAGCGCAATGCAACTGACCATCTGGGTAGTGACATTTCTTACCATGCTGATATTGACAATATTCATTCGCTACTCCCGTATGGGACGTGCCTGCCGTGCTTGTGCGGAAGATCTGAAAATGGCCAGTTTGTTGGGGATCAATACTAACCGAATGATTTCCTTAACCTTTGTTATCGGTGCAGTCATGGCTGCAATAGCCGGTGTTTTGTTGGGGCAGTTCTACGGTGTAATAAATCCGTATATCGGTTTTATGGCAGGCATGAAAGCTTTCACCGCAGCAGTATTGGGAGGAATTGGTAGTATTCCAGGGGCGATGATTGGTGGCTTGATTTTGGGAATTTCTGAAGCCTTAACTTCTGCTTACTTGAGCACAGAATATAAAGATGCCGTTTCTTTTGCTCTGCTCATTGTTGTGCTGTTGTTTATGCCGACTGGAATCTTAGGACGTCCAGAGGTAGAAAAGGTATGAAACATGCTAATTGGGTGAATGCTATTATCGCCTCAGTCGCTTTATTTGTGTTGTCTGCCTTTATGATGGGGATGCAGTTGTCGCTGGAGGGTACGAAGTTGGTCGTCCATCGTGCCGATGAAGTGCGATGGTTATGGATTGGTATTGGCTGTGCGGTTGTTTTTCTGTTCCAGCTATTGCGTCCGGTTGTTCAGCAGATAATGAAGAAAGTACCGATTAAAAGCTGGTCGTTGCCGGATTTCGATGGCTCAACCAAAGGACAAAAGTTACTGGCAATATTGGTCATTATTGCTGCAATTATCTGGCCGTTTATTGTCTCCCGTGGTAGTGTTGATATTGCTACATTGACGTTAATTTATGTCATGCTAGGGTTGGGTTTGAATGTCGTGGTTGGTTTGTCGGGGTTGCTGGTGCTTGGGTATGCAGGTTTTTATGCTATCGGTGCTTATACCTACTCTTTGCTAAGTCACTATTACGGATTAGGGTTTTGGCAGAGTTTGCCGCTGGCGGGGTTAACGGCTGCTTTATCGGGGTTGTTGTTGGGCTTTCCGGTATTGCGATTGCGAGGTGACTATCTGGCAATTGTTACGCTTGGTTTTGGTGAAATTGTTCGCATTCTACTGTTGAATAATACTGAAATAACCGGTGGTCCGAATGGTATCAGCCAGATCCCAAAACCGACTTTCTTCGGGCTGGAATTTAACCGCAGTGTGAAAGAGGGAGGTTGGGATACTTTCCACAACTTCTTTGGTTTGAAATACGATCCCAGTGATCGGGTCATCTTCCTTTATCTGGTGGCGTTACTGTTGGTAATACTGACAGTATTTATTATTAATCGACTACTGCGTATGCCATTAGGTCGCGCATGGGAAGCGCTGCGTGAAGATGAGATTGCTTGCCGCTCTCTTGGTCTGAGTCCAACCCGTATTAAACTGGCTGCGTTTACTATCAGTGCAGCATTTGCCGGTTTTGCGGGTACTTTATTTGCTGCCCGGCAGGGTTTCGTCAGCCCAGAGTCCTTCACTTTTGCTGAATCTGCTTTTGTGCTAGCGATTGTGGTACTCGGAGGGATGGGCTCACAGACTGCGGTGATTCTAGCCGCCATTTTGTTGGTGGTTTCCCGTGAGATGATGCGTGATCTGAATGCCTACAGTATGTTGCTGCTAGGGGCAATGATGGTATTGATGATGGTTTGGCGCCCGCAAGGGTTGCTACCGACAAAACGCCGTCATGTCAAATTGGAACGACAGGTACAGGGAGGAAAGCAAGCATGAGTGCAACACCATTATTGCAAGTTTCCGATCTGACCATGCGCTTCGGTGGTTTGTTGGCGGTTAATAACGTTGCCCTGAGGCTAAATCAGGGTGAAATTGTTTCTCTTATTGGCCCTAATGGAGCAGGGAAAACCACGATCTTTAATTGTCTGACAGGATTTTACTGTCCGACTAGCGGTACGATAAAGCTGCGGGAAAAACATCTGGAAGGGTTATCTGGGCAGGCTATTGCTTGTCTGGGTGTTATCAGAACATTCCAGCATGTGCGGTTATTCCGGGAGATGACAGTGATAGAGAATCTATTAGTGGCACAGCATCAGCATCTGAAAAGGGGCCTTTTTGCTGGCCTTTTTAAAACGCCGGCATTCCGCCGGGCAGAATCTAAGGCCGTAGATTGGGCTATAACTTGGTTAGAACGGATTGGTTTATTACCACTGGCAAACAGACAGGCAGGTAATCTGGCATACGGTCAGCAACGGCGTTTGGAGATTGCTCGCTGCATGGTGGTTCGTCCGGAAATTTTGATGCTGGATGAACCTGCTGCGGGTCTGAATCCGAAAGAGACAGAAGAGCTTAATGCTTTAATTGCTGAACTAAGGGAACATCATCAAGTTTCTGTATTGCTGATTGAGCATGATATGAAATTGGTGATGGGAATTTCAGATCGTATCTATGTTGTTAATCAGGGAATGTCTTTGGCGCAAGGGAGGCCAGAAGAGATTCGTAACAATCCGGATGTTATCCGGGCATATCTGGGCGAGGTGTATTAATTATGTTGGAATTTAAGCGGGTATCCGCCCACTATGGGGAAGTTCAGGTGTTGCATCAGGTTAGCCTGAATATTCAGCAGGGAGAAATTGTCACTCTGATTGGTGCAAATGGCGCAGGAAAAACAACATTGCTCAGCACCTTATGTAGTGAACCCAGAGCAACTGAAGGTTCCATTATTTTTCGTGGTCAGGATATCACCCAATGGTCGACATCTCGTATTATGCGTGAGGACATCGCGATTGTTCCTGAAGGTCGCAGAGTGTTTGCTCGTATGACAGTGGAAGAGAATTTGGCAATGGGCGGCTTTTTTGCTGATAAGACTCAGTATCAGCGGCGCATTGAGCGGGTTTATGATTTATTTCCGCGTTTACAGGAAAGACGTAACCAGCGGGCTGGAACGATGTCCGGTGGTGAACAGCAAATGTTGGCAATTGGCCGCGCTTTAATGAGTCAGCCACAATTATTGTTGCTGGATGAGCCTTCATTGGGACTGGCGCCGATAATTATCATTCAGATTTTCGATACTATACAGCAGTTGAGGGAAGAGGGGATGACAATCTTTTTAGTTGAACAGAATGCAAATCAGGCATTGAAATTGGCTGACCGAGGATATGTATTGGAAAACGGTAAGATCGTACTAGAAGACAGCGGGTCTGCATTATTGGTTAATGAAGCAGTGAGAAATGCGTATTTGGGAGGATAGAGGCGTATTCTTTTTCACAGGAAGGGAATTCAGATGGTTGATTATCCTCGTAGTACTGGGAAGGTTGTTTTTCCCAAGGTGAGGATGCCATTAATGATGCTTTAAGTTTGGTATTATCTGGAATTGGGGCAACGAGTGTGGTTTCAAATGCTTTGAAATCTGCCCTCATTTTTTCTGTATTTTTTCGTCATATTTTAAGCGACATAATTTATTGGTGGAGTAATGGAAGGTCAATTAACTGTATTCAGCATATTTGAATAGCTAAAATCTACAGTCAAAATTATTTTCTATTATGAAGTTAATTTTTTTTTCATCAGAAAGAGGGTGATTTTAAAAATACTCATCTGTTATCTTGTAAAAAATATAATCAATTGATAATAAAAAGATTATTTATGCGGATGTAACAGTAATATATGGTTAAGATAATAGATTGTTTATTATCATTTTATAGTTACTGTATAAAGATGAAATTGGAAAATAAAAATAGAATTTTATAATGCTATAGTAATCAATATTGATATTATTAAATTCAAGTGGATAACGTAATGTTAATAATTTGAATTTTAATATTTTTGTATATATTTTTTATATCTCATATAATTTCATTAACTCTTAAATAATAGTGATTTCATTGAAGAAGGACATTGACACGAACGGTATCTCTGCTATAGTTTTTATATTATTGTGATTTTTTTAGATATGTCTCGTTAATGGCTTACTTATAATATGGATATCTTAATGTTCTGGTGAGTTATTGTGGTATGTAAAGTCCACGTAATATATCGGGGAATTAATTTCCAAAGATAATAGTAGTTCTATGATAGTTAAAGAGTATCTTTAATTAAGTGGTAATACTGTTTTTGAAAATATTTATATGCAAGTTGAGTATATTTTATTTAAATTTTAATGAGGAAAATAAATATGTCTAGAATAACCATTGTTGTTGATTCAGATGAGCAGAAAGCAGAATTTTATTCTAATTCTCCTGTTCCAGTATATAAAGATTTAAATGCAGTTGGTCCTTTGAGTGATCTGACTATATCACCTCATGCTAGTGTGGAGGTATTTAGAGTAGACACCCCAATAATTCCAGAATCCAGAAGCTCTCTGAGAGTTGTAAATACAGGGCTGGCAAATAGTGTTACGGCTAAATTTTACTGGTCTCATAGTTTTACCTCTGAATGGTTTGAGGCTGGTTCTATAGATGTAGGATTAGGAGAAGATAAGGTATTAAACGTGCCTAGCAGCTCTTTTTATTATAGTAAATTTGTTATCTATAATAACACGGATAGAGTGGCTTATGTTACGGCAAATTTGGTTTAAACATCTTATTTTAATTTAAGGGTTTCATTATGCATACAGAAAATGTTTTAGACCTCAGAACCATTGTGGCTAATGAATATGCGGTAAAAACGAGTGCATTAGAGTGGGATGTTACTGATATTGTAAAAAATGCAATCATAGGGGGTATATCTTTTATACCTTCGGTTGGTCCTGCGATATCTTTTTTAGTCGGTTTATTCTGGCCTCAATCGAAAGAAAATATATGGGAAGGGATTGTCAAACAAATTGAGAGGATGATAGAGGAGTCTGCGTTAAAGACGATTAAAGGTATCCTTGCGGGTGATATTGCATATATACAAGAGCGAATGGCAACCGTTGCTGATCTTCTTGATAAGCATCCAGGCTCTGACGAAGCGAGGAGTGCTTTTAATAACCTGGCAGAAAATATAGATGGTTATCACAAAAAATTTAATAATTTTTCGGATGATGTTAACTATCAAATATTACCCATGTTTTCTACTACGGTTATGATGCAGATAACCTATTGGGTTGCTGGTCTAGAGAGAAGAGCTGAAATTGGGCTTAGTGATATTGATATTGAAAAAGTCCGAGGATTAATCAAAAAGACGGTAGAACAGGCTAATAGTTATATTAATGATATCTATGATAGAGAGCTTAATGATGCTCTTAATAACTCGACTGCCGACACTGTTGCAAATAATGTTATGTCTGTTCATGGTCACTGTCGTTTACATGGGATTGAATATATCAGTATTTGGGATAAATTGAGTGAAACCGAGTCAGTAAATAATAGAATCTATGTTGATGTTTTAAGTTATTCTACTTTCTTTGACCGTCAAACAGCAAAAGCCAGAATTCAGGCATTGACTCCAGAGAAAGATATGGCTCCACCTCTCAAACCAGCTCTTAATGGAGGGAAGAGAAGAAAGATAGATTCTTTGATGGGACATATTGTACGTATTGGAGGGGCTCCGAGAGTGGGAGGGCTGACAGTTGTATTTGATGATGGTAGTAGCCATCGATTAGGTACAATATCTGGTGAGACGGCATCTATTTCTTTGAATGGTAGTCGAATTACCAGTTTGGAAGTATGGGGCAATGGTGCTGTTGATAGAGCGGTATTTACTTTGAGTGATGGTCGTTCATTGTTATTTGGCGATCCTGGAACATCTCGATATAGGAAATTTTATGTTGGTGAAAGTCACTATATTTCAGGGATATATTTGTCCAGTGATTACAGCCCATTAGCAGGTCAGGCAGCAAATATTGCTGTATCTTATCAGTTGATAAATGATGATGAAAAATAATAGCTTTTAATAAGGTATATTTATGTACGTAGAATGTTATTAGCTTTTATTTGATTACCTTCTTTATTTGATGCAATTGCCGACGTCTATGTTCATATGGTGAATAGCTATTTTGATGTTGGCAATTTTTGTATATTATCTCAATAACTACTTACCTCAGTAACTACTTACCTCAATAACGATGTTCCATATATACCCAATGGATTTCAAGATGCATCGCGACGGCAAGGGAGAGAATCCCCGGGAGCATAGCAAACTATGTGACCGGGGT
The DNA here is from genome assembly GCF_963878145.1 of Photorhabdus sp. S10-54. Taxonomy (NCBI): domain Bacteria; kingdom Pseudomonadati; phylum Pseudomonadota; class Gammaproteobacteria; order Enterobacterales; family Morganellaceae; genus Photorhabdus; species Photorhabdus sp. S10-54. The sequence goes on from NZ_CAWNXG010000024.1 coordinate 76,891, forward strand.
GAGCGAGTGCAGCCAACAAAGAGGCAACTTGAAAGATAACGGGTATAAGCAGACATATATTCTCTTAGGGAACGATCGGTCATTTTCTTGAAAAAGATGGTGAAAGCGCTATCACTGGAAAATTATAAATTATTAACCTCAGCTTCGTTTAAAAATAGCGATATCACAATCCCGTAAATTCAAGCTCGGTTTTTTAGGTTGGAATGTATAAGCAATTAAGCCCGCGACGATTTCCAATAAAAAACCGAGCTGACTGCGGT
>NZ_CAWNXG010000025.1:0-74127 GCF_963878145.1 Photorhabdus sp. S10-54
GCACCGGGGCTGACGACGCAACACTGGCTGGAGGGCCATCGTACGCTCCTGCTGTGGGGCGGCAGTTTGCAAACTGAACCCGATGCCGCGCAACTGGCGGCCCTGCGTCGCTTGCGCCGTTTCCGCCCGCTTAATGGTATCGTCTGGGCGCTGACCGAACAACAAAGCGCGCAGCCGGTCTGGATGGATAAGGCATTGCGGATGTTGCAGAATCAGGCCCAACAGTTGCACTGGCAGGCGCCTGTCTATTTGTGGCAGGTGTGTCACAGTCTCTGGTCACAGGAAGGGCGGGTGACTCAGGCGGTGGGGTGCTTTTTACCTGAACGCTGTACCCCCGAGATTGTGGAGACCCAACTGCACCAGTTGATTGACCCGATACGCAAGCGGGGGATGCAGCAACTGTTGCCCGAGAATGCCCATGATTTTTTATATCGGCTGGCCTCCACGCTGGAGAAAACAGGCATTGACCACTGGCGCAAGGTGTTGACGCCGTGGCTGGCGGAGTACGCTCAGGTCGTGTCGTTGCGTGGCCTGATGTTCAGTCTGCCGCTGGAAGCGACCCTGGATGCAGGACCGCAAAGCTGGCTGCCCGATGCCGCCTGGCAGGGGGTATTAGCTGACAGTCGGCACCGGCATGGCAGACGGGTCGGATGGATCCAGAAGCGCAACGTTTATCACGGCCTGATGGCCCTGGCCTTATTGTGGGGCGCAGGCAGTGTGCTTTCTTTTTTTACCAACCGCGACCAGATAGCGGGGGTCAACGCGGCGGTGACTGATTTGCAAGCCCGTCCTGAGGCGTCCGATGCCCAGTTGATGGCGTTTAAGGCGCTGCGTAATGAAATGGGCCGGTTGCAGTACCGGGCCGAACATGGGGCACCCTGGTATCAGCGTTTCGGTTTGAATCAAAATCAGCCGCTGTTGACGGCGGTGTTGCCGTACTACACCCAAATGAATAACCGGCTGATACGGGATAAGGCGGCGGCGATACTGCGCCAAAAACTGAGCGCGCTGGTGAATCTGCCCCCGGGCAGCCCGCAACGGGCCCGCCGGGCGAAAGCCGCGCACAACCAACTCAAAGCGTATCTGATGATGGCCTACCCACAGAAAGCGGAGGCCGCGTTTTTAACCCGCGTCCTGAGTGAAAATGAGCCGGCCCGGGCCGGTATTGCCCCCGGTGTCTGGTTGAGTGCGGCCCCGGATTTGTGGGATTTTTATGCGGAGAATCTGCCCGCCCATCCGGAATGGCGGATTACGCCGGACACGGCGTTGGTCAGTCAGGCGCGCCGGATATTGCTGGCGCAGATGGGGCGGCACAATGCGGAAGCCACGCTCTACCAGCAGATGCTGCAATCGGTGGAGAAGGATTATGCCGACCTGACCTTAAGGCAAATGACCGGCGACACTGAGGCGGAACGGTTGTTTACCACGACACGCGTGGTGCCGGGAATGTTTACCCGTCAGGCGTGGGAAGGGCAGATACAGAAAGCGATTGATAACGCGGTAGCTTCACGTAAGGAAGCGATTGACTGGGTGTTGAATGATAACCATCAGGCCGTCCCGGCAGCCGTCTCACCGGCCGAGCTGAAAGCCCGCCTGACCGCGCGTTACTTTACCGATTTTGCCGGGGCCTGGCAGGATTTTCTCAACAGCCTGCGCTGGAATAAAGCGCGTAATCTGGCCGGGGTGACAGACCAGTTAACCCTGATGGCGGACGGGCGCCAGTCCCCGCTGATAGCGTTGATGAACACGGTGGCGTATCAGGGACAAACCGGCCAGCAGGGGCCGGCGTTATCGGATGCATGGGTGAAATCCGCGAAGACGTTGCTGAATAAAACGGCGGTGCCGGTGATTAACCAACAGGCTGGCGAAGTAAACGGACCGATGGACAGCACTTTCGGTCCGTTACTGGCGCTGATGGGGAAAAACAATCCACAAAGTGTGATGACCGCGGACAGCAACCTCAACTTACAAACCTTCCTGACCAGAGTTACTCAGGTGCGGCTGAAACTGCAACAGATAAACACCAGTGATGATCCCTCAGAGAGGGCGGGGAGGCTGGCGCAGACGGTGTTTCAGGGCAAAAGCACCGACCTGACGGAGACCCAGGGTTACGGCAATCTGATGGCGGCCAGTTTGGGTGACCAATGGCGCGGTTTTGGTCAGACGATGTTCGTACAGCCGTTAAATCAGGCATGGCAGGGAATACTGAAACCGGCAGCGGCAAGTTTAAATGAACAGTGGCAGACAGCAATAGTGGCTAACTGGAATACCGCCTTTGCCGGTCGCTACCCGTTTGCCGGTGGGCAGAGTGACATTTCATTGCCGATGCTGGGGCAGTTTATCCGCCCGGACACCGGGCGCATTGAGCAGTTTTTGACGCGCCAGTTAGGCGGCGTATTGCATAAAGACGGCAACCGTTGGGTGCCGGATAAAGTGAACGGTCAGGGGTTGCAGGTTAACCCGCGTTTCCTGAAAGCGGTGAATCAGCTCAGTCAGTTATCGGATGTGCTGTTTGCGGACGGCAGTCAGGGACTGCGGTTTGAACTGCGTGCGCGAGCGGCGCGGGATGTGGTGGAAACCGACCTGACGATAGACGGGCAGAAATTGCGTTACTTCAACCAGATGGAAAGCTGGCAGCGTTTTCGCTGGCCGGGAGAGACGTATAAACCGGGGGTGATGCTGACCTGGACCAATGTCAATGCCGGGGCGAGGCTGTTCGGTGATTATCCGGGAACCTGGGGACTCATTCGCTGGCTGGCGCAGGCGAAAGCGGAAAAGTGGGATGAAAGCCGTTACCGGCTGACATTCACTATGCCGGACGGTTTACCGGTGACCTGGATATTACGTACGGAAATGGGCAGCGGGCCGCTGGCGTTGCTGAAACTGCGGGGATTTACGTTGCCGAAAGAGATTTTTGACACGACACCGGGTGATGACCCGGTCATCTCACTGGTCGATGACGATGACCTGACGGAGGGATCATGTTGCAACGATTGATAACAACCTGTCTGGGTGAGCGTGATGTGTTGACCCTCGCCCGAAAGCAGACCGAACGGTGGACGACGTGGTTGTTGCCCATTAGCGCAGAAGCGCCGACCGGGGAGGATCCAGTTCATCACGATGATTTTCAGCGCATGCGTGAGGAGGTCAATAAACTCAGTGGCATTGATACGGCCCTTATCTGTCAATTGGCGGAAAAACTGCTGATGACCTACTGCAAAGATGTTCGCGTGGCGACCTATTACGTCTGGGCACGTCTGCATCAGGAGGGTGAAAACGGTCTGGCTGAGGGGTTGACGTTGTTAGCCGCGCTGGCGGACCGTTTTGGCGAAACCTTGCTACCCCATCGAGCAGGCAGCCGTCAGGCTGCGCTGGTATGGCTGACCGGGGGCAAAATTCAGGCCAGTTTATCCCGCTACCCGGAAGTGAATCGCGCCGATTTTGAACGCGTGCTGGCCGCGCTGGCGTTACTGGAACACGTGTTTGCCGACTGGGACGCGGCGGCTCGTCCCACCCTCGCCGGGCTGGCGGGACCCCTGGAAACCCGTCTGGCCCAATCGGGCGGTGTTGACGCCGTGGTGCCGCAAACTATCGCACAGACCGCGTCGGCGAACGGTGACGGGCCTTCACCCGTCGTGCGGCCCGTGCAGTCCGGGCGTGATTTGCTGGAACAGGCGCGTGAACTGGCGCGTTATCTGCATGATCAACCGCACGGGTGGTTATCCAGTCATCGCCTGATGAAAAATCTGCGCTGGGATACCGTCCATCAGTTACCGCCGCAGGATACCACCGGACTGACCCGTTTGGTGCCGCCTCGTACGGAATACCGGGCGCAGTTGAAACGGCTCTACCGGCAACAAAGTTGGCGTGAGTTGTTGGCGCAGGTCGACCGGATGTTTGCGGAAGGGGTTAACCACTTTTGGCTCGATTTACAGTGGTATCTCTGTCAGGCATTAAGCAAATTGGACCATCCTGATGAAAGTTGGGCGGATATTGTGAAACAGGATCTGAGCATCCTGCTTGGGCGCCTGCCGGGGCTGGAGAATTTGGCCTATAACAACGGAACACCGTTTGCCGATGAGGTGACCGGTCAGTGGATAGCGCGGGACGTGATGGCGGCCCAGGACCACGGGTTACCGGACGCCCCGCCGGCACAGGGTGAGAATGACATCCTGGCGCTGGAAGCGGAGGCGTTACAACTGGCGGACAGTGAAGGTATTGAGGCCGCGTTGCGTTGGCTGGGGCAATTGCCGGGGATCATGGGGGTGCGTCCCCGCTGGCTCCAGCGCTTGTTGATGGCGCGGGTGGCGGAGCAGTACGGCAAAAATGAGATGGCGTTGCATCTGCTTACGGAGCTGGACGCCGGCGAACCGTTGGGTCTGAGTGAGTGGGAACCGGTGCTAATGTTTGAGGTGAAAGCCCGGCAACTTAAGTTGCTGCGGATGAAAGCCCAACGCAGTGAACAGGATAAGGTGCTGACGGCACAACGCAGGGAGACATTGCTGGCCGGACTGGTGGCGATTGATCCGGTCAGGGCGGCGGTGTTGTGTGGCTGATGGCCCTAGAATATGGCATGACAATCTTATCCCTGTTCGACCCGTTTTACCCTCCCCAATGTATTTATTCTGAACTGTTTATTTGAGGACAATCCGATGGATGATTTAATCCTGCGCTATTACGAGGCAGAAATGCGCTACCTGCGTGAAGCGGGCAACGAGTTTGCCAAAGCCTATCCTGACCGGGCGGCTCTGCTCAATCTGGACAGAGTCGGCACCCGTGACCCCTATGTGGAGCGTTTGTTTGAAGGCTTTGCCTTTCTGATGGGCCGCCTGCGCGAGAAGCTGGATGATGACTTACCGGAGTTGACGGAAGGGCTGGTCAGTTTGCTGTGGCCGCATTACCTGCGCACCATCCCTTCCCTGTCCATTGTGGAACTGGGCGCGGATTGGGCACAGTTGAAACAGCTGAAAAATCCGGTGCAGGTGAAAAAAGGCTTTGAGATACTTTCGCAGCCGATCGGCCCGCAACAGACCCGGTGCCGCTATACCACCACTCAGGCGGTTCAGTTGCTGCCGCTGGCGCTGACTGACGCTTCGCTTAAATCTGAACCGGATGGCCGGGCTGTCATTCGCCTGCGTTTTAATTGTGGCACTCAAGTGGACTGGCGCCAGGTTGATTTGAGTCGTTTGCCGCTGTACCTGAGTGCGGACAGCCCGCTGGCCTGTGCGTTACATCGGGCATTGACGCTTCAGACGCAACAGCTGTATCTGCGTCTGCCCGGTCAGCCCGACCGCCAGCCGTTTGACGGGGGATTCTCCCCGTTGGGATTTGGCGATGAGGAAAGGCTGTGGCCGAAAGGGGACAGTGCGTTCAGTGGCTATCAGCTGCTGCTGGAGTATTTTACCTTCCGTGAGAAATTCATGTTTGTCGCGTTGTGCGGGCTGGAACAGCTGACTATACCCGACAGGACGCCGTGGTTTGAACTGGATGCGGTGTTGGGTGAAAGCTGGCCTCAGGAGTGGCCGTTTTCTGCGGCGCATATCCGTTTGCACTGTGTGCCGGTGATTAACCTGTTCCCGCTGGAATCCGATCCGTTGCCGCTGTCACCGTTGAAAACAGAGTATTTGCTGCGCCCGATGCGCCTTCAAGACGGGCATACCGAGATTTATTCGGTGGATGCGGTAGTCTCCTCGAAACGCAGTGATCACCAGTCGTATGTGCCCTTCAGTAGTTTTCGCCACAAAGGCGGTATGCTGCGCCATGACGCACCGGCGCGTTACTACCATACCCGGGTAAAACAGGGGCCGTCGGGTTTGTACGACACCTGGCTTATTCTGGGCGGGGAGGAGATTGATAATAATGAAGGATCGCGTGAAGCAGAAAATCTGTCACTCACGATAACCGGTACTAATGGGCAACTGCCTCGTCGGGCATTGCAGGAGACGCTGCTGGATACGGCGGTGTCTCCCCCGTTGGCGGAACTGACCGTGCGTAATCTGTGTGAACCGACATTGCCGTGTTATCCGCCAAACCGGGATCGCTTTCACTGGCGGGTGCTCAGTCATCTCGGCTCCAATTTCCTCAGTTTGATGGATAACCCGGAAGTGTTGCGCGGCACGCTGGCCCTGTATGACTGGACCGATGACGAGATGAACTATCGCCGTCTGACGGCCATTGTGGCGGTGAAACATGCGCTTATCGAGCGGTTTGAGCAGGGGTGCCTGCAACGGGGCGTGCATATTGAAGTCACGCTGGACAGCAACGGCTTTACCGGGACCGGGGATATCTGTCTGTTCGGTGAAATGCTCAGTCGCTTTTTTGCCTTGTACACCGATATCCATCTGTTCAACCGGCTGACGCTGGTCTTACAACCCACAGGAGAACGCTTGTCATGGCAAGAGAAGCACAGTCAGTGTATTCCCGGTTAATGCCCGGACTAAAGGACGATATTTCGACGCTCAATTTCTATCAGTTCTGTCAGGCCGTTGAGCGCACGGTCCCGGATCGGCACCCCCTGGGCAGTACGGATAATCCCGCCGATGATGTGATACGTTTCCGGCCCCATCCGGGGATGGGGTTCCCGACCAGTGCACTGAAAGCGATGGAAACTGACTGCGAATACCCGGATCGCCCCCCGACAGTCAGAACCACGTTTATGGGGCTGTACGGCGTGGATTCCCCGTTGCCGACCGCTTACCTGAACGATATCGCGCAGCACCGGGAAGGGCATGAAGCGGTGGAAGCCTTTCTGGATATGTTTAACCACCGGATACTGACCCAATATTACCGTATCTGGCGTAAATATTCCTACCCGGCGACGTTTGCCTCTGGGGGAAGTGACCCAACATCGCAGTGTTTACTGGGACTCATTGGCTTAGGCATCCCGGGCAGTCAGCAGCAGATTGCCACGCCGGTGTCCCGTTTTCTGGCGTTGCTCAGTGTGATGCGCCTGCCGACTCGGACGGCGGAAGGGGTAGCGGCGCTGGTGATGTTGCTGGCGCCGCAGACCCGTGTCGTAGTGACACCCGCCTGCCCGCGGCAGATTCATCTGCGGCAACCGGCCGGTTTTTCAGACTCGCAGCCGATTTCCCTGTCGCAACGTACCGTGCTGGGCAGAGTCGGCACGGATATCAACAGCCAGTTATTGCTGGCGTTGCACACGGATTGCCCGGAGGAAGCGCGAGGCTGGCTGCCGGGCGGGCAGTTACACACCGATTTGTTGACGTTGCTACGCGTTTATCTGGGTTGGCGGTACCGGGCCCGGCTGCAATTGACCCTTCAAACCCGAATATTACCGGTGCCGGTGCTGGGCAGCGATAAGCCTGTTCAGCTGGGGCTGACCGGGGTGCTGGGGTTGCAGGCTGAAAAAAATCAGGCAGCAATCCCGGACAAGATAACGGTGAGTCTGGGAGATTATCAGGGAATATCGCCGGACAACCATCAAAACACAGGAGGACACCATGTTCACTACCGCTTTTTATAAAACGGTGCCGATGATAGCGGCAATCACCTTACTGCTGACCGGCTGCGGGCTGACGCAGACGGTAGCCGATGGCACGGTATCCGCCACACAGTCCCTTTTTCATCGACAAGTGAAAACAGTGCGGCTGGATTTTACGCCCCGGGCAGCGGTCAACACGGATAGCGGGGAAAGTGTTGCCCTGTCCGTCCCTGCGCTGGTCCGGGTTTATCAGTTGCGGGACAACCAGGCGCTGGAAAAAGCGGATTATGCGGATTTGCTGGAGAACGGCGACCGTATACTCGCTGCCGATTGTCTGGCGAGCCGGGAGGTGGTGGTCAAACCGGGTAGTCATGCTTCACTCAATATGCCGATGGCGGCGCAGGCGAAATATGTCGCGGTGGTGGGTCTGTTCAGAAATCCCGATTTAGCCGGGGCGACCTGGCGCCTAATCATCAGACGCCAGGCGCTGTCACCGGATAAGCCGCGTACCATTGAGTTGAATGGCGGCAGCCTGACTCTGTTGCCTGAAAAGGAGTAAGTTGATGAAAAAGAAAACCAACAAGCCTTCCCTGTATGAATGCCTGTTCGGCAACGTTCGCGGCGGGTTGGATTTGCATCAGATCAGTGAGGAAAATCAGGTGATTTTGTCGGTACTGGATAATATGCAGTGTATCCTCAATGGCCGGGCGGGTTCGCTGAGCCATCTGCCGGATTATGGCCTGCCTGATCTCAGCACTATCCTGCAAGGGTTGCCTGAATCGTCACAACGCTTGATCGCGACGATTGAACACACGCTGCTGACTTATGAGCCCCGCCTGAAGCAGGTCAGTGTGACGTTATTGCCGGAGATTGAACCGACGCATTTGCGTTATGACATCAACGCCGAACTGAAAGAGGTGGGGCGGGTGCGTTTTAGCACGGAATTTGTCCCGGAAGGGAAAGTGTTGGTCCGCCATCTGCGCCAACCAGGGCGGATGGATTAATCTGCGGTGGGGCTACCTTGCCTGCCGCCGCTTTCTGTTATCGGAACGGGCCGGAGTGCCGCCCGGACTGTTGAATGCGTTGATGTTGTCCCGCTGCGTTAATCATGCTGATTTCAGCAACAAATCTGGGTGAAAATAAAGTGATGACTGAAAATATTGTCTATACCGGGGATGATCCCCGTACGCAGCCTGAATTCCGTGCGCTGAAAGACGAAATGAGCAAACTGAGCCATCCGGCACGGCCCGACATTGACTGGGCTAAAGTTGAACAGCTTTGTTTGACACTGTTTCAGGTTAACGGTGTAGAACTGCAAAGTGCCGCCTGGTACACATTGGCCCGGGCACAACGGGCCGGATTTGCGGGTATTCATGAAGGGTTGGCCCTGATTGAGGGGTTAGTGGCTCATCAATGGCCGCAATTCTGGCCGCAATCTACACGTGTACGGGTTGAGATATTGGCCTGGCTGGTCGCACGGTTACAACAGCTGTTACGTACCTCGGTTTTCTCCTATATTGACCTGCCGCTGATTTACCCGGTGGAAAAGGTTCTTGAACATCTGTGTGAAGTGCTTCAACGTCTGGAACTGAAATATGTAAGTCAACTCGACAGCCTCCGCGTGTGGCTTCACAACAGCGCTCAACGCTTAGAGCGGCTGAAACCGGAAACGGGGATGATGCCTGTTATCTCGGTCTCCTCCGTACAACCAGGGGGGAATGCTATTTTGACGCCCACAGCCCCCCTCCGGCCACAACTGATATATGTCATGCGTGAAACGGTTTCTGGTGTCCCCCCTCAGGGCAATGGGGTCCGGGCTTTACCTGTGTCCCGCGGGAAAGTCTGGCACGGTTTTGTCGCGGGTGTCGCGTTGTGCGCGCTGGCAGTGGCCGGTGTTTGGTGGGTGAAAGGGATGCGACAAGCGCCGCCGCTGGCGCAGGCATTGCAAGTGACCACGCAGCCTTTGCCGCGGACCTTACTCCCAGCGCAACTTGCTGAGTTGCGCCACCCGGACAACGCCGTGCTGCTGAATCAGTTGCAGGAGAAAACGCTGGCGGCCAGTCGGTCGCAACTGGCAAGTTTGGATACCTTGCCTGTGTTGTGGCGATTAACGTATGGGACGCAGCTATTATACCAACTGCAAACATTATGGCCGGCCAGCCAAACGGTGCAAGAGATGGAGAAACAGTGGCAACAGCAACGTGAAGCCACAGCGTTACCTGTCTCTGAACTGGAAAATTACCACCTGGCTCAATCGCGTCTGCAACGATTAGCGGCCCGCCTTGATGAGCTGGATGAAAGACGCGGTCGTTATCTCACGGGGTCTGAATTGAAATCGATGGTATTTGGCATTCAGCAACCGTTGGCGAGCACACCGCCATTGGAAGAATTATTGCGCCAACTGGCCGAACAACAAAAAAGCGGCACGGTCTCCCCGGCACTGTGTCAGCAAATTAACACCCGTTTCAATCAATTACTCAATCGTTATGCACTGCTCATGCAGCCTGCTATCCATTAATCAATTCACTGTAAGGATTTTGGTTATCTATGAACAATGTTGTTGACACTTTCTCTCACCTGGATGCAAAGGAATATGCCTTGGTGTGTCAAATCTGGCAGCGTGAACCGGTGTTGCGTGAATTGGTCGCGGAACTCGATAAATAGATACTTCTCGAACCCCGATACAGTGCTCTGTTTAATACCGACCCGATCAGTCGTTTCTCGCTGAGTCAATTTGCTTTTTTTGCGGGTCTCCCTCATTGCGAGTGCGAGTATCTCTGGTGATGTGATCTTCATAATTACCCCTATAACAGATAAATACAAAATATCCCCTGAAAGGGATATATCGACGATTAAGAGAAGGCAAACCTGACCCACGTTACCGCAGGTCAGGCACATCACTGTGATTTTCCTTTATAGAAAGGAGAACCATCACAACTCACGCTTTGGACAATCAATCACGTCGAAATTTTTGCTGTAACAAACGTAAAATTCATCACGATTGATCTGAATGGCTTTTCCCTTCAATGATGGGTTATTTTTCTGGAGGAACTTAATTAACTGTTTATTAGATGGACGATCATTAGGCAATACCAATCCATCAAACAGTTCTTGCTGTTTACTGAAAAATTGATCTGGCGTTGTAAACGCACAAACACCATGTTTTTCCCACTCACCTTGTAACAAATCTGCCCCTGGAGAAGCGCATAGATAAGGTTTAATCACCTGATAATCCAGTGGTGGCAAATCCCCTTTGCAAAGACGTGGATGTTTTCTGACATCAGACCAATCACGGCACTGTGCCATTGATTTACTATCACAGGTTTGCGCCCACAATCCGTGAATTACCCAACTAAATTTGTTTTCGGAGAAACATTGCAATTCAAACTTTTCATATTCACGCTGCGCTTCAGCAAATTTATTACTATTTTTCAGGCGCTCAATATTCTTTGCTTTACTCTTACAAAATGCTGGAGAATAACTAATAGACAGTTTGAAATAATCTGTCGATGCGATTGCGTTCTGACCATAACGGTCACCTTTAGCAACATAATCATAATCTTTCGGCGGAGTAGCAGGTAAGATACAAGACGCCCCCTCTTCCAATGTTGATAGAGACTCCAACGAGTCAGTCACTTCTGGTTGCTTCACACAACCCACAATCAGTAAAACGAATATTGCTGATAATAAATTAAAAAAACGCATCTTAATTCCTTTATGGGAAATTATTTCCCTGTTGATGGTAAACAAACAAAAACCTGCCAAAATTAAGGCAGGCGACTATTAAAATTATTTTTTTCAGTCAGATCAATTTGATACACAGCAAAACCGATCTCATCATTTTCCAAATATTTCACGGGATATTGAGAAAATGCTTTGATGAATTTCGCCGCTTTCTCACTTGGAGACGTTTCGAAACGGATATCCAATTTCTTGTCAGTTTTGATTGGCATAATCGACCAGTTATTCTCTGCTTTAGTCGCTACTATCCCTTTCTGTTTAGACATTTTGGCAATGTAAGCAGCCAAAATAGCGCGGTTCTCATCCGGTGAAGCGAATGCAATGTGATCTTCGCCTGTGCCGGCAAATTTACCACCATAGGCGCGGTAGTTATTGGTAGCAATGAGAAATTTAGCGTGAGGATCGATCGGTTTACCTTGGTAAGTCAGCTCTTTGATACGATTTGCTCCTTGATTGATGATCTGGCAATCAACGTCGTATTTAGCGGGCTGAGTCAGATCAATCTTATAATTCACGCCACTTATCATGTCGAAGTTATAAGTACGGAAACCGCTCCAATTCAACAGATACTGAGGCTGAGTTGAATTTGGATCAATCTGGTTATACATGCCGGCCGAACACTCCAACCATTCAATCACATCAGCACCCGTGACCTTCACAACAGCCAGTGTATTGGAATAGAGATACAAATCTGCTGCGTTACGAAAGGTTAAATCACCTTTTTCAACTTCAATAAACTCTGAAGGTGCATTTTTACGCCCGCCAACTTTGAATGGTGCCGCAGCGGCCAGAACAGGAATATCTGCTAAATCGGGATCACCTTGAATAAAACGCCGCGTGTAATCGGCTTGTGCATCATTCACAATCTGCACTGTCGGGTCGCTTTGAATCAAAGCCAAATAGCTATACATATTGGCAGACGCTTTGCCAATCAATTTACCGACAAAACCCCGCGTCCCCTGATGAGCTTGCCCGATAATTTTTGCCAACTCACTATCACACTCAACCAGTGCCTTTTTATTCACTTTGTCATAAATCGGGCGCGCTTCCGCTTTTGCTTCCGTCACTTTCCATGCCCCACCCCCGTTGTCGATAACCATATCAACAACACCTAAATGATCACCCCATTGGCCGGGCATAACAGCCGGAATACCATTAACCGTACCTTTAGCAACATCAACGCCTTTAATGTCTGCAAATTCTTTACTTGGAAACACACCGTGTGAGTGACCAAACATAATCGCATCAATACCTTTAACTTCACTCAAGTAATAAACCGAGTTCTCAGCCATTGCCTTATAAGGCTCCTTGGAAAAGCCGGAGTGAGGAATAGCAATAATCAAATCTGCCCCCGCTTTTTTCATTTGAGGAACAAATTTTTTCGCGGTTTCAGTGATATCATTAACGACAACTTTCTCATCCAGATTGACCTTATCCCAGATAACAATTTGTGGCGGTACAAAACCGATATAGCCAATCTTGATGGTATGATTCTTACCCTCCCGGTCTTTTACCGGCGTATCAACAATAATATAGGGGGTGAAATAGTTCTTACCGGTTTTCGCATCCATGATGTTGGCATTGATATAAGGGAACTTCGCACCGGCAATGGCTTTTTTCAGATAATCCAAACCAAAGTTAAACTCGTGGTTACCAAAGTTACCCACGGTATAACCCATTGTATTCATTAACTGATGTGCTGGATGAGATTCCCCTTTTTTAAGGCCTTTTGCGGCCACGTAATCAGCCAGTGGGCTACCTTGAATCAAATCACCGTTATCGACCAGAATGGAGTTAGAGGCTTCTGCTTTGGCTGCTTTAATTAAACTCGCTGTGCGTATCAAACCAAATTGTTCTGTAGGTTTATCCTTAAAGTAATCAAAATCAATCAGGTTACTGTGAACATCAGATGTTTCCATTACCCGCAAATCAACTGTTTCAGCATGGACATTACATGCGACCAATAAGGTTAATGTGGAGACTTTCAACACATTGTTAACCATTTCACACCTCTTTTTTAGGTAGTTTAGGAGGACTCAAAATCAGCTCTCCTTTAACTGTCAACTTACAAGTACAGATGAGCGTCGATTTCCACAATCATCTGTTTTTTATTTTCATAAGCTGGATTGTCGCTGTGCGCATCATCATATGCCGTTTCAACGAACAAACTCAGGCTATTGTACTGAGAAATTGCAAAACGTTTATCTCAACCAACAAGATAAATCTGTTTTTTTATAGTTAGGGTATCTGCATTTTTATCACGCAAAAGAGTCACTCACAGACATACCACTTTGCCAAGATCTCACTCCTCCTATGACACTAACACAGTAAAATCTGCCCTCTAGCCACCTTTAACACGGTTTAATTTAAGTTAAGTAAGAATAAAATATCTACAATGCGTTGTATTTAATTATTAGCTTTATTTCTGGACAAAAATCTCTCTATTCCATTGAGCCGGTAAAATATTCAGGCTAATAAATACCGCTCATAATATTACCGTATAAAACAAACTTGTTAACAAATTGTAAATATTTTCAAGCAATCAATTATCATCCATATTATGGTTTCCTTATATAAACTTTTATGGTTTTTAATTACAAAATAATCGTTAATTTAGGTTATAATGATGAACGCTTTTAATTAAAAATGAGTGATTCTATTAAAATTTCAATTTTTTGATATAACCTTCAACCAAACAATCTACTGTAACCATATAATAAATAAACATAAAAATCATTTTCGTGATAAAATGCACAATTACATCGTTAAACAAACAAATAATTAAAATTATTTGTGATAATAATCACATCATCAGGTAACTTTATCTTTTTAATTTTATTAACTACATTATTTATAAAAAAAACAATTTAAACATTAAACTTTAATAATTAATTTAAATATAAATTAATTTTAATTATAAAATAAGAAAACATTAAAATACATAAAAAACAATATTATTAATTTTATATAAAACCGATCTCTAAAATTAATTAAAATTATTTTTTGTAAAATATATAAATATATTGAACATATTATAAAAAGTAAAAAAACATTTATTTTTCAAATAAAATAAAAAACTAATTTAAAAAAATATAAAAATTAACTATCATACTGATTTAAAAGAAAAATAACCAAATGAATATTTTTAAAATTATAATTTATCAATAACTTTGACACCATTAGAATGACTATAAACGACTTTTCTGATCAGCATGACACATTCACCCATCGCCCCCACTATCTCACTCAATTCAGCAATGAAGAGAAAATAAAAAAATTTATGTTCCCCTCTTGACCAGAAACAATAATTACATTAATTTTATTTAACATTAGAAAGAATATTATTGAACCTTATCATTTCAGCACTCACTTAGAGCCGAAAGAATTTAGAATAAGTTTATAGCAATAATTGATTATAGTAATAGTTAATTGGTTAGAACTCGCGTTAACTATTCATTAATTTTAAAGAGATTTTAAGGTTAATCGCTGACGTCAAAACAAAAAACATAAAATAATATAACATTTTTAAAGCATTTTTTCTCATCAGGATTACTGAGGATTTCCTGACAAGTTAATAACACCTCTACTGTCTTTATTCATCACCATTAACCCTAAAATAATCAAAACATTATGATGGAGGTAACTGCAAATGAAATGGTATGTCAAGGAAGCCCTCGAAATTAATCAGGCTATACCATACGAGGAATCAATCAATATCGAAGCGGGTTTTGGACCAACAGGGCTTCCACACATAGGAACCCTTTGTGAAATCCTCCGAGCCAATCTCATCAAAACCGAATTGGAGAAAGCAGGCAGAACAGTTAATTTTTATCTCATTTCAGATGATTTGGACCCTTTCAGAAAAGTGCCTTTGAATATTCCAAATGCTGAACAATTAACGCCTTATCTAGGCCAACCGATAAGCAAGGTGCCGGACCCTTTCGGAAATTTCCCGTCATTCTCTGAAATGGCGGAATATCAACTCATGAAGCTCGCCACAGAATACGAAATAGAGTGTCAGCTAGTCAGAAACTCTTTAGCCTATCAAAATGGCGATTACAATGACGAAATCAAACTATTCCTACAAAATTTTTTGGTGCTAAACCAAATATGCAAGGAATCTACCGGATCTTTAAGACAAAGAACCTACAGCATGATCATGCCCATTTCTGAAAGAACTGGCACCGTACTGGAACATATTATAGTAACCGACGTGAACCCTGCATCAGGAGAAATAACCTATTACATACCTGGCGATGAAGTCATTAATAAACCCGGTTATGAATATGGCGTAGAAATTCGGGAGTTCTATAAAAATGAAATATTGGATCAAGAGCAAACTATTTCGGTACTAAACGGTAAATCTAAACTTCAGTGGAAAGCAGACTGGGGTATGCGCCTCCTTGCCAGAAACATTCATTTTGAAATGCATGGTGAAGATTTGCTGGCTTCTGCCGATGTTGCTCGCCAGATCGCGGGAGCATTAGACAGGCCAATTCCACGTTTTTACAAATATGGGCTTTTCCTTGATGATTCAGGTAAAAAAATATCGAAATCGAAAGGAAATAGTTTCTCTTTAGATGATATTCGCCATCTGCTTACACGAGACGCAATTCGCACTTACCTCTCAAAAGAGCCACAGAGATCGTCTAAATTTTATGTCGCACTGGCACCACATCTCAATGATCAAGTTAATATTTCGCAAAAAGATGGAAAAAGACTATCTTTTTCGAAGATAGCAAGAATATTACACGCGTCAAAACCAGCAAATAAACTCGCGGCTGAAAATTTTCTGAATCGCTATAAAAAACCGGGAGAGTCCATTTCAGATCAGGAATTGGAAATAAGTTATAATTATTATATCAGGACATGTAAAAATGAAAATCAAGGGTTACAAAACATTAAAGAAGAAAAGTATTTCTCAGCCATTGCCAACTCAATAAGTTCAGGAGAAATATCCACTAAAGATCAACTTTTCCAGCATATAATCAGTACATATGAAGACCATTTTTCAGATGATAAATCATCCCAAATATGGCCTCTGCTCTACCGAGGGTTATTTGGCGATACTAAAGGCCCACGCATTAAAACATGGTTAGATTTAAATGAGATGCAACATATTTTAACCCATTTTAACACCCCATATAAAAACTCATACCCAAAAAATGAGGAAAATATCGTTAACCACGAAATTAATAGTTCTCAAAAAGAGATATTCATAAACAATAAAATCGAGGAGAATCAAATCCATATGACTAAGTTATACAGCAAAATTAATTTCACCGAAATCAGAAAAAAATGTGACGAACTTTCCTCCGCTTTACAGAGGAATAGTGAGGCATTAGTTGAAGCGCTCTCTGGCTATCAATGTAAAAACGTCACCGAAGATGAAATTCTCCGTTCAATAGATGTCTTGAATAATATTGAGAACAACAGAGAATATTTCAAAAAGAAAATTTATGGTGTGACATCATTCCTCCCGCTTAACCAACCCATTTACGCTTCTGTATGTTTTGGTTTTATCCCTTCACTTATGGCAGAAAACGTGTGCATACGCCCCCCGACAGCAATGCATACACATTACAAAAAATTTGAGCAGGTTATTAATTTATCCAAATTTTCTCCAACATTATCTATTTCTTATGAAGATAAAGAGTTATTTTTAAGTCAACGCGTAAAAATAACTGATGCAGTAATCTTTACGGGAACACCAGAGAATGCGCTCAAAGTCCGTAAACATTTCAGAAAAAACACCTTATTTATTCTTAATGGCGCCGGTCATAACCCACTTATTATCTCAAAAGATGCAGACATTAATCTGGCTGTTGAAAGTGCAAAACGAGTTGTTCTTTACAATCAAGGGCAGGATTGTGCTGGTCCAAACGCCATATTAGTACACAATGATATATACGATTTATTCAAGCAACGATTAATCTCTGATTTGAAGAATATTGAAGATAGAGTTGGCCCTTATAGTGACTATAAAAATATTGTCGGTCCCAATAGCGATATTGATCACAGTATAAAAATTGCTTCAGTATTTAAAGTAAATAGACCCTATTGCACCTATGGAGGAGAAGTTAATCCCATCAATGGCATGATAAAACCCACGGTTTTCGAGAAAGAATTATCATTAGGTGGCAATTATAAAGAATTTTTTGCCCCTGTGTTCTTCTTACAAAGATATTATCAGGATCAAGATTTAATCCATTATTTTTCTGATCCTTTGTATTCTGCTAATGCTATGTATATATCTTTGTTTGGTACCAGTGACTATATCCATCATCAACTCAGCGAACGCCTTCACTTGCCAGATAGTATTCTGAGTAATACTGACTTACATCTGGAAGAACACGGTTATCTTCCCTATGGTGGTCAAGGGCCGGCTGCTTCATGCCTTTGGTATGAAGGTAATAGGATTAGCGGCAGTACGTTGCCACAACGTGATATATACCATTATTTAATTGAACCCTTTGATACCCTTCCCACGCCAAAGAGTGAAAAGCACCACTGTGTTCAAGCGGGAATTTAAGCTACTCCGGTAAGTCCTCACTTCAACTGGATGACCTGACAGCGCCGTACTTTCATAAGTAAGCACGGCGTGTCTCCGCGTTTAAATATACCCGTTATCTTTCAAGTTGCCTCTTTGTTGGCTGCACTCGCTCACCCCAGTCACATAGTTTGCTATGCTCCCGGGGATTCACTCCCTTGCCGTCGCGATCCATCTTGAAATCCATAGGGTATATAATAAAGTCATCAATCAGGATAATTGACACAAGATACTAGGGCTTATCCCTGTGATTCGCTATCATGCTACCTTATGTTGGTCATGCTCACCGATTCATTGAGCAAAAATATGGGGTAATTTTATGTTGTGGTTCAAAAATTTAATGATTTACCGTTTAAACCGGGAAATTTCACTTTCTGCGGATGAACTGGAAAAACAATTGAGTCCGTTAGCATTCACCCCATGTGGCAGTCAAGATATGGCGAAAACAGGTTGGGTGCCACCAATAGGTTCACACAGTGACGCCTTTACCCATGTCGCGAATAACCACATTCTGATTTGCGCCCGTAAAGAAGAAAAGATGTTGCCTTCACCGGTTATCAAACAAACGCTGCAAGCAAAAATTGAAAAATTGGAAGGAGAACAGCATCGCAAACTTAAAAAAACAGAGAAAGACTCTCTGAAAGATGAAATATTACATACCTTGCTACCACGGGCATTTAGCCGATTCAGCCAAACTTATATTTGGATCGATATCGCCAATAATCTGATCATTGTTGACGCAGCCAGTGCTAAACGAGCCGAAGATAATTTGGCATTATTGAGAAAAAGTCTGGGTTCTTTACCTGTTGTTCCTCTGACATTTACAAACCCGATAGAATTAACCCTGACAGAATGGGTACGTTCCGGTGATTTACCGACAGGTTTTGCTTTAATGGATGAAGCTGAATTAAAAGCTATTCTGGAAGAGGGTGGCGTGATCCGTTGTAAAAAACAAGATTTGGTTTCTGACGAAATCGCCACCCATATAGAAGCAGGCAAATGTGTCACCAAATTGGCGCTCGATTGGGAAGAGCGTATTCAATTTATGTTGTCAGATGATGGCGCTTTCAAGCGCATAAAATTCAGTGATACTCTGCGTGAACAAAATGATGACATTGATCGGGAAGATTTTGCCCAACGGTTTGATGCTGACTTTATTCTAATGACCGGCGAATTGAGTGCGCTGATTAAAAGCACCATTGAAGCACTAGGCGGCGAAGCGGAAAAATAATCACACGATTCATACAATAAACGCCAGTCTATACCCTATGGATTTCAAGATGCATCGCGACGGCAAGGGAGTGAATCCCCGGGAGCATAGCAAACTATGTGACTGGGGTGAGCGAGTGCAGCCAACAAAGAGGCAACTTGAAAGATAACGGGTATATACTGGCGATAATATCAACCTATTTCAGAACCAATAATAACGCCCATTAATCCAATTAAGGTATTCAATGAATTCAGCTAAAAAAGGCTATCAACCGCCTTTCTCAATTACAGCTAAAATGATCCAATTAGTTGCTGAAATCAGTGAGAATATCGGCCGGTTAAGCACTGAACAGGAACAAATAAAAGCTTTGCGGTTGAGACGTATCAATCGGATACGCACAATTCACGGTTCACTGGCAATTGAAGGTAACTTACTTGATGCAAGCCAAATCACAGCCATTATTGAAGGAAAGCGAGTTATTGCACCTATCAGTGAAATACAAGAAGCGCGTAACGCTATTTTGGCTTATGAAAAGCTCAACCATTGGCATTTCACATCAGAGCAAAACTTACTAGAAGCCCATTATGTTCTGATGAAGGGATTACTAGATAATGCCGGTAGTTATCGACACAGCGGCGTCGGGGTGATGGATGGAGAAAAAGTCATTCACATGGCTCCACAGGCAAACCGGATTCCAAAGCTGATGGGTGATCTTTTTCACTGGTTAGGCTCTACTGATATTCATCCACTTATTGCCAGTTGCATTTTCCATTACGAATTTGAATTCATTCATCCGTTTGCCGATGGAAACGGCAGAATGGGCAGGTTATGGCAGACATTAATCCTAAACCATTGGAACCCTTTATTTGAATTTATTCCCGTTGAAAGCCTGGTTTATGAACATCAAGCTCATTACTATCAAACAATTAATCTAAGTAGCCAACTTGCTGATTGTGCGCCATTTATTGAATTTATGCTGCACATGATCCGTGATGCAATTCTGACATCCACCCATCAGGCTACCCATCAGGCTACCCATCAGGCTACCCAACAAGTTAAACAACTAATTATGGTATTGAAAGGGGAAATGAACCGTGGGCAACTGCAATCAGCACTTGGATTAAAAGATCGTAGCTCATTCCGTCTGCGCTATTTGCAACCCGCACTGGCAGCAGGATTAATTGAAATGAGCCATCCAGAAAAACCTAGCAGCCCATCACAACGCTATCGTTTGACAGCAAAAGGGACAAATTTAAAAAATCACCATAAACAGTAAAGAGTCACCAATCCCTACCTTTCAATGATGCCCCTATTTTAACGGCACTATAATTCTTTGACACACT
Source organism: Photorhabdus sp. S10-54 (assembly GCF_963878145.1). Taxonomy (NCBI): domain Bacteria; kingdom Pseudomonadati; phylum Pseudomonadota; class Gammaproteobacteria; order Enterobacterales; family Morganellaceae; genus Photorhabdus; species Photorhabdus sp. S10-54. The sequence goes on from NZ_CAWNXG010000025.1 coordinate 20,286, forward strand.
GCACACAGAACGAATCTATTTATACCCGTCATCTTTCAAACTGCCTCTTTGTTGGCTGCACTCCCTTGCCGTCGCGATGCATCTTGAAATCCATTGGGTATAGTTTAATTCAATAAAATAATGATTCATATAAAAACATTTATCACCTTACAACCAAATAAACATCATTAAAAAAATATTATTTTCAAAGACAATCCCATTATATAGAAAGATAATTACTATTAATTTATTAATAATAAAAATCTATTTATTCCGAAAAAAAACTTATTTCAATTAATTATTCAGACTCTTATAAGAGTCTGAATAACTTTATTCTCCAATAATTAACGTAAAAAGAAAACAATTTATTCTAATATTTTCTCTGCATATAAAATTAATGATGAATTAGCTCCAATAAATACAGCGTTACCGTTGAAGGTTTCGCGCCTTTATCTACCAACGTTAATTTATTATTAGCTATAGACACATTAATCTGGTTAGTCACCTCTGGCGGCGTCATTTTTTCCAGCGATCCGCCTTCTTGAATACGATATGCTTTAACTTTAAATTTCTTGCAACCTATATGATCAATCACCACTGTAACGCCGTGATCACTATAAGTATAATCACGAGTTTTAGGCCTCAAAAGAGAATCTTCAGGAAGTTGTTGTACTGGCTCTTTCTGCACTACCGCATTATTAGATTGAATGGTTGTCGGATCAACACCGCCAAACCATTTATTCTTACTACCGGTATCCGTTAATTGATCTAATGTTCGGCTGGTATCCAAATAGTATTGTCGATATAAATCCGCAGGAACTGGTGCTACATTACCATCAGAAAAACCCTTATCCACTTTATAATTTGCCGCGAGGATGTTAATTTTATTACCCGATTTATTTTCGGCAGCCAAAACCGTCAAGCCAGTTGAAAAATCCTTTTGACTACTTAATATATAAGGTGTTTTCAACATTTTAGCAAAAAGACCAAAAGATTGGGCTGAATAGGTACAGAAATTTCTAACACTTGGGTTTTTAGAATTAGGTTGATCATTAAATAAACCAAAAGGTAAACCATCACCCCGATAATAATGAGCCAGGTCAACTTTGGTATATTGCATATAAATCAATGAGGAGGCGATATAGGCTGCATTTTTAGGACTCTGCACTTTTGTAAATGTATTTCTCGATCCAAAAGGAGTAGAGTTCCACTCAGTACAAATACTCTCAGTTTTAGTAAAGCCATAAGTATGCAAACTTTTCTGAATCGTATTACCCATATCAATAATGTTTTGCGGGTCCCCAGTATCAACGTATCCATGCCAGGAAAAGAAATCTAACGGTACATTATTATCACGACAATATCGGAAAAACCCATCAATATAATGTCCTCCTGCATGATTACTAAACGAAATACCTGCACCACCGACTTTAGCATCAGGATCAACCACCTTAATTAATCTCACTACTTTTTCATATAATTGATAATACTTTTGTGGATCATCACTATTCCAGAAAAACAGCAAATCAGGCTCGTTCCAAATCTCCCAATAACTTATTTTTCTCGGCAGCCCAATGTTGGCATAGTTTACACCATAACGATTCACCAAGGCTTTAACTAATGCTGCATAAACATCAAAATCCTCTGGCATTTCATAACCGCCATCAAGTGAACGCCCAATACGAAAAAAAAGTTGTCGCTGAATATTATCTGGATTCACATCTACTTTATTATTCAAAACATCACGCAAATAAGCATCGGTCATTTCATAATTGGCATCTTTTAATGCAAGATTCACATCATGATTTCTCATCCCAATAGCCGCATTGGGAAAAATACTTCTGACATTTGCAATATCAGCAACAAGCTTTTTAGCCGCCGGTTTCTTTTCCTCCGGCACATTGATAATCATTTGATCTTGGTTGTTTTTCCTATCCACCTGGAAATAATTATCTATATCCCCAATACCAAAGCCGTCATGGAGCCGGACATGTGTAACTCCCATCTGATTAAATTCATTATCTAAATTAGGGAAACCTGGCGCTATCGATTTAGGAAGACCATTGACACCATTAACCGCTTTAAGATGTGAGTTATACCCCGCTGATAAATCTCGATGATTTTTATTAAATGAAAAAATTTTAGTCATAATACCCTCTATATTAATTAAGAAATTGTACTCCTATAAACCAAAAACAATATCAAAGAATAAATAAATTTATCTGAAAACTCAATAACAATAAATGAATGGAAGACCCAGACAATAGTTAAATATTACTTTTAACTACACCTTAAAATTACCAGCTATTACTTTGAATTTATTGAATTAAATAAACAATTACATTAACACAATTATTTAAAATAATAAAATTGACTCGACGGCCTATTTACTCATAGAATCATAAAAAGAGAAAAAAACACACAATAAAACCATACAGAGCGTAGATTATGTTTAAAAACATCGTACAAAAGATCATTGACACATATTAAAAACATATTTCCAACCTTAACAAGCCACCATGAAATATAAAAAACCATATAATTCAATTAATTGCTATCAAAATGGCTCTTTTCAGAGCCTATCAGATTAAAATAATTTTATTTTTCATTGATTAATTGAACAGGGGAGATAATTTACAATAATATCTCTATTGCATATAAAATCAATTATCATCTAGCTCTAATGAATATAATGTTACCGTTGCAGGCTTCGCTCCCTTATCCACTAGCGTTAATTTATTATTAGCTATAGACACATTAATCTGATTAGTCACTTCCGGTGGTGTCATTTTTGCCAGAGATCCACCTTCTTGAATACGGAATGCTTTGACTTTAAATTTTTTATAATCTATATGATTAATTACTACGGTAACACCTTGGTCGCTATCAGCATAATCACGATTTTTAGCTCTCAACATATTATTATCTGGAAATGGCTTAACAGGCTCATGTTGTACTACCGCGTTATCAACGTGAACGGTTGTCGGATCAACACCGCCAAACCATTTATTCTTACTCCAAGTATCCGTTAATTGATTCAGTGTTCGGCTGGTATCCAAATAGTATTGTTGATATAAATAATCAGGGGCTGCATTACCATCGGCAAGACTCTTATCAACTTTATAATTTGCGGCAAGGATATTAATTTTATTGCCTTCAGCATTCTCAGTTGCCAAAACGGTTAAACCTGTTGAGAAATCCCTATGACCACTTAAGATATAAGGTGTTTCAAACATTCTGGCAAACAGGTAAAAGGATTGAGCTGAATAAGTGCAAAAATTTTTAGCACATGGGTTTTTAGGATTAGATTGGTTATTAAACAAACCAAAAGATAAGCCATCTCCGCGATAATAATAAGCTCTGTCAGCTTTTATATATTGCATATAAATCAACGTAGAAACAATATATGCCGCATTTTTAATTCCCTGAACTTTTGTATATGTATTTTTTGTTCCAATTGGGCTAGAATTCCATTCAGTACAAAAACTTTCTGTATTGGTAAAACCATAAGTATGCAAACTTTTTTGAACCACATTCCCCAAATCAATAATGTTTTGTGGATCTCCAGTTTCAACGTATCCATGCCAGGAAAAGAAATCTAACGGTACATTATTATCTCTACAATATTGTAAAAACTCATCAAGATAATCTTCTTGTCCTCTATCAATAAATGCAATACCCGCACTACCTACTTTAACCGAAGGATCAATAGCTTTAATTATTCTTGCAATCTTGGCATATAATTCATAATATTTTTTAGGATCATCATTATTCCAGAAGAAAAATAAATCAGGCTCATTCCAAACTTGCCAGTAAGTTATTTTACTTGGTAAACCAATTCTGGCATAGTTTAAAGCATAGCGATTTACCAACGTGGCGACTAATATTGCATAAATATCAAAATCCTGCGGTATTTCATAACCACCATCACCGGTACGTCCAATACGAAACATGATTTGTCGCTGAATATTATCTGGATTCAAATCAGCTTGATTATTCATAATATCTAACAGATAAGCATCAGTCATTTTATAATTAGCCTCTTTTAATGCAAGACTAATATCATTACTTCTCATTCCAGCCGCCGCATTGGGAAAGATGCTTCTGATATTTGCAATATCAGTGAGCAGTTTTTTAGCCGCGGGTTTATTTTCTTCTGGGACATTAACAATTATTTGATTTCGATCATTAACTCTATCCACCTGGAAATAATTATCCATATCGCCAATACCAAAACCATCATGAAGCCTGATATTCGTAATTCCCATCTGATTAAATTGATCATCTAAATCAGGGAAACCCGGCATCAAAGATTTAGGAACACCATTGACACCATTAACTTCTTTAAGCAATGAATGATTCCCTGCGGATAAATCTCGATGATTTTTATTGAATGAGAAAATTTTAGTCATAATAAACCTCTATATTCATTAAGAATGATATTGTTATAAGTGTAAAATAATATAGAAGAATAAATATATTTCTCTGACAACTCAACAACAATAAATGAACCGGATACTTAGAGAATAGTTAAATATCACCTTTAACTATATCTTAAAATTACCACCTATTAATTTTAATTTATTACAGCAATCAACAATCACATAGATATAATTATTTATGCCAATAATCTAACCTGTGATTTATTTAACAAAATCAGCACCAAAGAACATATATTTCAATAATAAATTGATATTAATAACGATAGTAAAAAAACACCCAATAAAATCGTATAGTGAGTGAATTATATTAAATAATATCACATAAGATCATTAATATATATCAGGATAATTCGCTTAAATAATCTCGGCAAGCCTCTTTTGCAATAATGACATAAATACTGTTAATTTTGCTGGCGGGTGAGCAAGTGCCCGCAGTAAATAAATATCTTCTTTACGTCCATCTGGATCATTAAATAAAGGCACCAGTTTTTCAGAACGAATATCTGTGGATACCACCCAATTAGGCAGAAGCGCTATTCCAAATCCACTCACCGCGGCCATTCTCAATGTTTCAAAGTCATCGCTGCGAAGAATCCTTTTCTCATCGTTGAAGTTAATAGAATCCCGATAACGTGACCAGCAAATGCCAGCGGGGTCATGATGTTTATCAAGCAAATAGTGATTATTTAATTCGGTAAATGACGTCGGTGTTCCATGCCTTTGAATATAGCCTGGGCTGGCACAAATAATCCAAGTTTGTGTAGAGATGCACTTTGAATAAAGCGTGCTATCTTTTAATTCATCAATACGAATAACGGCATCAAGACGATCTCTGACAGGATCAGTTAAACGTTCGGTTTGATCAAGTTCAACCTGAATTTTAGGATATTGAGTAAATAGCTCTGCTAGCATCGGAATAATATGTTGACGCCCAAAGGTTGGCAAACAAGCTATACGTAATACCCCTTGCGGCTCACCATTCAATGCCGCTAATTCAGCCTGAACATCAACAAGATCATTGATAATACCTTGCGCCTTTGAAAATAAAATCTCCCCGGCATCAGTCAACGATAAACCACGGGTAGAACGAAAGAATAGTTTTGTCTCTAGCATCTGTTCGAGGTTATCTACTTGACGAGTGATAGAAGATGCCGCCATACCTTGCAAACGAGCAACGGCAGAAAAACTTTGTGAGCGGGCAACATGAATGAATGTTGCTAGCATATCGGTACGTAATAAATCTTTCATCGCAATTTTTACCTTCGAATATTCAAACGCCTTATATACCTTATAGATTTCAAGATGCATCGCGACGACAAGGGAGCGAATCCCCGGGAGCATAGATAACTATGTGACCGGGGTGAGTGAGTGCAGCCAACAAAGAGGCAGCTTGAAAGATAACGGGTATATATTACAAATAATACACAACATCATAATAACGCTATCATCTTTGCATTCTACGCAAAACAACTTTGCTCGCTCTCTTCATTCCCGCAATCTGCGGATAGTGTCAAAATCATTTCATCATAATTCCGGCCAAATGCTGAGAGTTCCCATGTCAAATACAGCAATTAAACCAAATCTTATTTCTTCCGTTTCTCTTATCTTATTATCTGCTGCTTGTGGTTTTGCTGTAGCGAACATTTATTATAACCAACCATTATTGCCAGTAATTGGGACAAGTTTTAACGTTAATGGTTCAATATCTGGCTGGATCGCGACACTAACGCAGATCGGCTACGCAATGGGGCTTCTCTTTTTTGGACCACTTGGAGATGCACTAAGCCGTCGCAAACTGATTTTCTGCCTCTTAATCGGCAATATAATCAGCCTTATCTTATGTGCCACAGCACCAAATTTTACATATCTTCTGGCAAGTAGCCTGATTGTGGGGCTAACTTCTATTTCAGCACAGATCATCATTCCTGCCGTATCCGGCTGGGTAATACCAGAAAAGCGCGGCCGAGCGGTAGGAAGCCTGATGAGTGGCCTTTTTGCCGGAGCACTGCTTGCCAGGGCACTGAGTGGTGCAGTCGGAGAACATGTCGGCTGGCGTGAAATGTTTATATTGGCAGCTTTAATTGATATATGCCTGCTTTTTCTGGTCTGGTTTATATTGCCACAAATAGAAATACCACACACGATAACTTACAGCCAACTTCTTATTTCACTCGGTAAATTAATAAAGCAACAATCCCTTTTGCGTGAAGCAGCATTATCCGGTTTTTTACTGTTTGCCGCTTTTAATACGCTGTGGGGTTCTCTGGCCTTATTGCTTTCTCAACCACCTTACGGATGGGGAAGCGATATTACAGGCCTCTTTGGTTTGACGGGAATTGTGGGAATGTTAGCTTGACCAATAATAGGTTCATTGACAGATCGCTTTGGTGGGAGAGCTATTGTTGCCACAGGTGCTTTATTAGTGACATTAGCCTTGTGTCTAATTAGCGGCACGAGCCACAGTATTCTATTTTTATTCGCCAGTATTATTCTATTGGATCTTGGTAGCAGAGCGGGTTTAGTGGCAAATCAAACACGGTTATACACATTATTACCTGATGCCCGTAGTCGGCTTAATACCGTATTTATGACCTGCTATTTCACCGGCGGCGCAATAGGTTCCTCTTTGGGAGCTGTCGCAGCCTGGCATTTTTCTTGGTATGGCGTCGCTTTCAGCGGCGGAGGATGCGCATTATTAGCCGTTCTGAGGGTTCTGTTTAGTTCAAACAGCAGATAGAAGTTACGTCAGTGAAAATCATACATTCAATCATAACCCATAAGTTATGCATAACTCTTGAGTTATGCCTCAAGATGCGATATAACCTCCTCTGTTAAAGGAGGCTGAATGTTTGAGTTGATATTTCACCCTGATGCTTTAGATGAAATTCGGGCGCTTGATAAACCAATGAAAGCAAAAGTATTAACGGCACTTGATAAGCTAGAAGCAAAAGGCAATGCATTACGTTATCCCAATACTGATATTATTCGTGAGGGATTATTTGAATTGCGAGCTGGCAAGAAAGATATTACGCGAACTTTTTTTGCTTTCGCCAAAGGAAAGAAAATTTATATCTTACGTACATTTATAAAGAAAACACTAAAAACACCACCCACCGAAATAGCCATAGCCTTAAGAAGGCTTGAGGAGTTGAATGATGAGCATTAAAGGTGTCCCATATTCCGACGTTAAAGCTGAACTGCTTGCTGATCCAGAAGTTCATACCCTTTATATGGCTGAGAAAAAAGGAGAAGAGTTGAAGGAGCTTCTTCTTAATATGCGTAATCAGGCAGGATTAAATAGCACCCAGGTTGCCGAACGGATGGGAATCACTCAACCCGCCGTAAGCAAACTGGAAAAAAATGCTGGAAAGGCCAGTATTTTAACACTTGAGCGCTATGCTGCTGCTTGTGGAGTCAGTTTAAGCATTAGCTTTCTGTCTAATTAAGAGCAAGTAAAGCTGCCACCCTTAGTGACTGAATTAAGTCATTAGCAATCTGATCCTCATGATGAGGTTTGTCTGTTCTCACCGAAAATCTCATTTACCACTTTATTTCCACTAATGCTTTCTAATCTCAACCGCGCTTTCCAGCGCGGTGATTTATTGAAGCGGTCGCTAACCTGATGAAACCGCTTCCATCCCTACCAAGCCCACTTTCAGATAGCCCGATTTACGCAAAGAATCCATCACGCTCATCAGTGTTTCATAATCCACGGTTTTATCAGCTTGAAAGAAAATGGTTGTCTCTTTATTGGATTGGGTCGTCTGATCCAATACCGCCGCCAAAGTATCATAATCGACCTGTTGATCTCCGACATAAAGCTGGCGATCAGCTTTAACCGTCAAGAATACCGGTTTTTCTGGACGCGGCTGCGGTTTTGCCGATGAAGCGGGTAAATCCACTTTAATATCAACGGTTGCCAGTGGTGCTGCTACCATGAAGATAATCAATAACACCAACATCACGTCAATAAATGGTGTGACGTTGATTTCATGCAATTCGCCACTATCATCCAGATCTTCATTAAGACGTATTGCCATAAATCACCTTGTCTTGCTATTTGCTAAATCCAGATCACGGCCAAGCAGTAATATTGACTGTGCCGCCATGTCACCAACCTGACCACGGTAAGCAACGATCATACGGGCGAAGATGTTATATATCACAACGGCAGGGATCGCTGCGACCAAACCAAGTGCTGTCGCTAACAAGGCCTCCGCAATACCCGGCGCCACAACCGCGAGGTTAGTTGTCTGTGAGTGGGCAATACCGATAAAGCTATTCATGATGCCCCACACCGTACCAAATAAACCAACGAAAGGAGAAATCGCCCCAATGGTTGCCAGATAGCCATTACCACGCCCCATATGACGGCTGATAGCCGCAACGGAACGTTCCAGACGGAAAGCGGCACGCTCTTTCGTGCTATTCAAATCAGTACTCTCAGAAGATAATTGACGTTCTGCCTGTACTTCACTCAGCAACAAGCGGCCAATACTGTGTTTGCTGAAACCTTCGGCAATTTCCGTAGCCTGATCAAGGCTATTCACGTCCGTTAAAGCGAATTGCTCTTTACGTAAACGACGGCCGGCAGCTATCAGTTCAGTACCTTTTGAGAAGAACAGAGCCCAAGTAATAACAGAAGCAATCACCAAGCCAATCATCACGGTCTTAACCACAACATCAGCGTTCTGATACATCCCCCAAATAGACAGATCAGTAGCAAAGCCACTGGAAAGGCTGGCTTCATCAGCAGGAGCTTTAGGTGCAACCTCATCCGTTGCAACCGGCGTCACTTGGGCGCCCTCCGTCGCAGATGCCGTTTGCAACGCAATCTGATTTGCAAGTGGTGCAGTTGCATCCGTCACCGCCGGGGGGGATGCCGGAATAGACCCTGAAATCTGTACGGTTTTCGCCGTGTTATTGGTCTCTGTTGCAGATGCTGGTGCTGTATCAGCCAATGCCGAACCTGCCAGCCCGAGCGCTAATATTATTGAAGCAGTCAAATTTCGCATCAGTTGGCCTTTACTCCCTTTGCTATAAACCTTGTTATTTAGCAGTGAATTACTTTTCGTCATCTCACTAACCTTATTTATACTGAGTCTTTGCTCATCTTCACCAGATTGAATGAACATGCAGGCTGATAATATCAAACCTTAAGTGATTTGATAGTAATTATCATTATTGTTTAATAAAAAAGTATTACCCCTTCACAAAATAAAGTTAAGCACCCCCTACTCACAGGTAATGAGATGAATTTTCGTCAAGTTGTTCTAATCCCTTTGTACAAAAAGGTCTAAATCTTTTAACGTGTTAACTCTATTTTTTACACCATTTCAAAAATTGAAGTGTTCTAAGGTAGCAATGGATCATGGCAGAAAAAAAACTGGAAACTTCACTGGTCAATGCTGGTAGAAGCCAAAAATTTACTCAAGGCGCGGTCAATCCCATCATTCAGCGAACATCATCGGTGATCTTCGATTCTGTCGCCGCCAAAAGACATGCGACGCAAAACCGGGACAAGAGCGAACTGTTTTATGGCCGCCGTGGGACACAGACTCATTTCTCTTTTCAAGCAGCAATGGCTGAACTAGAAGGTGGCGCCGGCTGTATGCTTTACCCTTCTGGTGCTGCCGCGGTTAGTAATGCCATTCTCGCTTTTGCCGCCGCCGGTGATCATATTCTATTAACCGGTTCGGCTTATGACCCGACGCAAAGTTTCTGTGACAAGATATTGTCACGGATGAATATTACCACCGATTATTTCGATCCCATGATTGGCGAAGAAATTGCTGATCTGATTAAGCCCAATACCAAAGTGGTGTTTCTTGAATCCCCTGGCTCCATCACAATGGAAGTACAAGATATCCCCGCGATTGTCCGCGCAGTGCGCCAAGTCAATCCGGATATTGTCATCATGATCGATAATACTTGGGCAGCAGGCGTGCTGTTTAAAGCGCTAGAATTCGGCATCGATATTTCGATTCAATCAGGCACCAAATATATTATTGGTCACTCAGACGCAATGTTAGGTATTGCTGTGGCTAATGAACGCTGTTGTGTACAACTGCGAGAGAGTTCCTATTTGATGGGACAAATGGCAGATGCCGATACAGTTTATATGGCCAGCCGTGGATTACGGACTTTAGCTATTCGTCTGAAACAGCATGAAAAAAGCAGTATTGAAATCGCACGCTGGCTGCAACAACGAACCGAAGTCGCCGCAGTCTATCACCCCGCTCTGCCTTCCTGCCCCGGTCACAATAATTTTATCCGTGATTTCAGTGGCAGTAGTGGCCTGTTCTCTTTTCAATTGAAAGAGAAATTAACCCCACAGCAATTTACGGATTATCTGGATAATTTTCACCATTTTAAAATGGCATTCTCATGGGGCGGTTTTGAATCCCTGATCCTGGGTTATCAACCAGAAGAGATAAAAATGATGCGCCAGTACGGTGCGCCACAAAGAACGGGCACCCTGTTCCGCCTGCATGTCGGGCTGGAAAATGTTCAAGATTTGATTGATGATCTCACAGAGGGATTTAGTCGAATTTCGGTTGATTAATTTTGTTGTTATTCAATGTAATAAACTGAAAAACTTAACACTTGGAAGTCAGCATGAAACAATAATATAGATATTGCCAGTACAATGCATTTGCATTACACTTCGTTGAACAGATTCTCAAATCAGCATAACGAGGTAGAAATATGCACGCATTACCAAGTGTTGAGTTCGAGGTTGGTGCAGAATCCAAACTTACCCGTCGCAGTCAGACAACCATCCCAACATCTGTCCGTAAAGCGCTTAAGCTAAAACCAGGTCATGACAGTATCGCATATAAGATTTTATCTTCCGGTGATGTACTTATCAGTCGTAAAAATAGTGAAGAAGAAAAAGATCTTGTCATGGAATCATTTCTGAACTTTCTGGCAAAAGACATTCAGAAATATCCTGAACAAGTACAACAATTAGATGAACAACTCATTAACCGGGCGAAGTCACTTATCGCTGGAATAGACATAGATCTGAACAACCCATTATCTGCTGACGATGAGTAAAGAGCTATGTATGATCGAGTGCGTGTAATAAACGGATGGGCTCTTTTTGCTCATCCATGCTTTATAGAACAATTAAAACAAGCAATAGATAAGGTAGTACAACTTCAGCAAAAATACCCAAATGACTACTTGAAAAAAAATGATACAAAACGCCTGGCTGCAATCATAAAACTCGTTACTGAAATTATTCCCAATGACCCAGCTAATATAGCCTTTCGTTTAGGTGACACATTGGGTGGAAAAAGAAAACACTGGTTCAGAGCAAAATTTTTCCAACAATATCGCCTTTTTTTCCGTTTCCACGCCGAAAGTAAAATTATTATCTTTGGCTGGGTAAATGACGAGAGAACAAAAAGAGCATATGGTGATAAGCATGACGCTTACAAAGTATTTGGTGAAATGCTTAACGTTGGACATCCACCGGACAATTGGAATTCTCTTTTAAAAGAGTCTATTGATTCACCACATTTAACTGAATTTATTAATGATGAGGATATTCTGGATGTGGTTCGTGAGCGTACCAAAAATCCAGCAAAGCGGATCAGAATTAATCTAGATGAAATTTAACATCGATTTTGATGAGCGAGCCTTAAAATGTACTTTGAAAAGGTTGCGATGAATCGCTCCTTTTCTATTTTTTTAACTTTTATTTGATGGTTATGTGCCCCAATTGATTCATTAGTATCAGCCATTAATTTTCTCTTATAAGGGATAAAGTCAAGCCATGCCAAAACTTTTACTGTAAACTGACTTTATATATACAGATGAAATAAATTTATTTTATACCCTATAGATTTCAAGATGCATCGCGACGGCAAGGGAGCGAGTCCCCGGGAGCATAGATAACGATGTGACCGGGGTGAGTGAGTGCAGCCAACAAAGAGGCAACTTGAAAGATGACGGATATATAACAGTCACAGGATAAGCAATGGAAGTACTAAACGGGATCATGCAGGCATTATGGCAGCATGATTTTTCTAAACTTGCCAACCCCGATGTTCTCTGGATTATCTATGGCATTCTATTCGTGACGCTGGTTCTGGAAAATGGCTTATTACCTGCCGCTTTTCTGCCTGGTGATACTCTGTTAATCCTTGCCGGTGCATTAGTTGCCAAGGGAGTCATGAGTTTTATCCCAACCGTTTTTATATTAACAGCGGCGGCAAGTATCGGTTGCTGGCTCGGCTATCTTCAAGGGTTATGGCTTGGTGATACCAAACGGGTTAAAGATTGGCTGGCACAACTTCCTATTCAGTATCGTCAGCGAGCTAACGAGTTGTTTTTCAAACATGGTCTGGCCGCGTTACTGATTGGCCGTTTTTTGGCTTTTGTCCGCACTCTGTTACCAACATTGGCTGGTATATCCGGTCTTAACAGTAAACGCTTTCAAGTTTTTAACTGGTTGAGTGGCTTGCTATGGGTTGTCATCGTGGTCGGTTTTGGTTATCTCCTCAATCAGATCCCGTTTATTAAAAATCACCAAGATTTGGTGATGAATATTTTGATAATTTTACCCATAGTGCTGTTGTTAAGTGGTTTAAGCGCCTCTCTGTTGATGTACTGGCGCCACAAGAAAATCTCGGCGATAAAACGTAAATAAAAGTCATTATGGTTTACAAGCAGCAGCAGGGTTTTTATCCTTAACTTAATGTACCAATATTATATAGGCTAAGGCTCAGCACTAAGTGATATTGTTGGTATCGATGCGCCACCAAACCGGTTAATTCATGTGTTTGGCCATGTATTGATCACAATACATGGCTTAGATCACGCCAATTGTATTACTTCCTTCAATTACGCTTAATATCAACTTAATATCAATCGCCATAATTTTAACTGATATTTTAAGTCTATCTTTTTATAGGAGTTAGTAATGGATAATCAACCTATTATCAGACTTGCTGATGGGAATCACATGCCACAATTGGGGCTTGGATCATGGGCCGCAGACGACCAGCAGATAGCAGAAACAATCCATGCTGCACTGGATATCGGTTATCGGGCAATTGATACCGCCGCTATCTACAACAATGAGAAAGGCGTAGGCAACGCGTTACAAGAAACAGATATCCCCCGTGAAGATATCTTTGTTACAACTAAATTGTGGAATGACAGACACCTTGATGCCCGTGCTGCCTTGGCAGAAAGTCTGGAAAAGTTGCAACTGGATTATGTTGACCTTTACCTCATTCACTGGCCTGCACCACCGCAAGATCAATATGTCTGTGCCTGGCAACAATTGATTGAATTACAGAAAGAGGGGTTTATTCGCAGTATCGGTGTTTCTAACTTCCAACCTGAACATATCCAGCGACTGATCAATGAAACCGGCGTTCATCCCGTCATTAATCAGATTGAGTTGCACCCTCTGCTACAACAACGTCAGCTTCATGCCTGGAATGCCACACATAATATCGTTACCGAATCCTGGAGCCCACTGGCACAAGGTGGTGAAAACGTATTTGATAATCAACTGGTTCAACATCTGTCACAAAAGTATGGCAAAACACCCGCGCAGGTTGTTATCCGCTGGCACATTGATAACGGCATGATTGTGATCCCAAAATCAACCACGTTATCGAGAATTAAAGAGAACTTTGATGTGTTCAACTTCAAACTAGAAAAAGAAGATTTGACCGCGATGACTACGCTAGATATCGGTAAACGTCTGGGACCAACCCCTGAAATATTCGTTGATTTCAGTGAATTCATTCAGCTTCTTGAGCAAAATAACGCTAATAATCAGTGCTGAAAAACGGCTGATAAAATTGATAAGGTGATAGTGGGCAAAACAGAATTAAAACGTGCGCGGCATCAACGCCGCGCCCCGATTTTGCTGAGCTATTTTTATAGTTCTACCGATTATCACTCATCTGGTTTTTTCCATTATTGATTGACCGGTATAGTCACTAACTGCCCAACAGAGCCACGATCGGCCATTTCCAGAATCTGACTGTAATATAGGAATGGGAAGTGTTCATAAGAGGGCTGGTTCATATAAACCAGCAACTCCACCCGCCCATCAACCCAAACTGTATCCTTCCAACCATAATCTTGCGGTTGAGGGGCCTCACCGTTGTGATTAATCACCTTAAACTGCACACCTTCAATATGGAATGGTTGTGGGGCAGAGGCATTTACGATCCAACGCTCCCACGTTCCTTGCTGGCTAGTAATATCCACCCGATTCATATTCCATAACGCACCGTTTATTCCAGGCGTATTATCATCAAGATAAATTTCCCGGTTACGGATTGCATTGGAAACTGGCGTAACATCATCAACCAGACGAGATGGGAGATTATCTGTCACCAGAGATAATAAACCGGTTGCTTTAATGGTCAGAACAGTGCTGGAAATCAACACGGTAGAGGGTTCAAACAACCCACGTAACTTATCAAGTACCCCGGCTGATTCACCTGCGGTAACAACAACTTCGTCCTCTTTGGACATATCAATTAATACCTCACGCCGTTCTCCTGGCGCAAGGGAGAGTTGCTGAATGGCTATAGGAGCAGGTAATAACCCCAAATCAGTGCCTATCATATAGAAAGGACGGCCATCACCAATCTGTAACTGATATCGGCGGGCATTGGATGCATTGAGTAAACGTAAACGGATCCAGCCACGAGATACCTCAATAAAAGGATTTTGTACGCCATTAACTAACAGAGTATTACCGATAAATCCACTATCAGAGGCCGGCTGATACTCAGGAACCCCAAAGTTATCCAACCGTTTATCTTGAAGAATAACCGGAAAATCATTAACACCATAGTGTTTCGGCAACGGCAAATGGCGGCTGGTTTCATCTTCTACCAACCACATACCAGCCAAACCTTTATAAACATGTGGCGCCATCCGATTAGGTGTATTGGCGTGATACCAGCAAGTTGCCGCCTGCTGACGAATAGGCAACACTGGCGACCAGCCAGACCCCGGAGAAATCTGACGGGCAACCCCACCGGTCAACGTACCCGGTAATTGCAATCCGCTGACAGTCATCGAAACCGGCTCCGCTAACCGATTACTGTATATCAGTTTGACATCATCGTTTTTATGAACCCGTACAGTCGGACCAAGATATTGGCCATTAATTCCCCATACACTGGTTTTATATTGTCCATCAAAAGTCCAATGCGCTTTTTGTAAAGTCAGAAATAACGGCTGCCCACCACGGGATTCCAATAAAGGGGGAACCGGCAAAGCAGTCTGCTGATTTTTGCTGGCTCGAACCAATAGAGGAGCGGCTCCGATACACATCGCCAAGCCTGATACCTGAATAAATTGGCGCCGACTAAATGACATATTTTCTCCGCGACAAACCTAATTAAATTCCGGGTTTATATGCCTCAAAAATAGTTGAGACACTGCAATCATTCACCCCGGAAGCGAATAACTCATTATTGAAGTTATTAAAGCTTATTATCCTTTTGATTGCGCTTAACAAAAACATTATTTATCAAGCTCTCATCATAACGCGAATATGGAGGGAATTAAACTATCTGAATGCATTACACGAATCTCTCTCGGTCAGCGATCAGTACATGTCATTTCCGACTAAGAATAAATTGTGGTCATAGACAACGAACAAAAATCCTCACATATACTAAATATGTGAGGATTAAAGTACGCTTAAAAGCTATCGCCTTTGTCAGACCCGCACTTTATTATAAAAGAGTGGCCCTATATAACCTATTATGAGTATATTATGAGTACTTACCCTATTTCTCCATTACAACCAATTCTTCATCCAATGCATCTATCTTAGCTTTCATCACTTGATGACAATATTCTGCCAACTCGCGCACCTGCTCTTTGGTATAGCCAGAAGTATCAATGGGAGGCAACATTTCAACAATGACGGAACCATTATTCCAGCGATTCAGCTTAATACGTCCATTAGTGATGGAAGAAACGCAGACCGGGACAATCGGCACTCCCGCAGAGATCGCAGCATGGAAAGCGCCAGTTTTAAACGGCAATAAACCACGACCACGACTACGTGTCCCTTCCGGAAACATCCAAACAGAAAGACGACGATTTTTAATCTGCTCCACAACCTGGGTAATCGTGCCATGTGCTTTGGCGCGGTTAGCACGATCAATCAGAATATTGCCAGCCAACCAATAAAGCTGACCAAAAAATGGGATCAGCACCAAAGTTTTTTTACCGACTGTCACTGTGCCCGGCTGAACCGCATTGGACATAGTTATCATGTCATAGTTGTTTTGGTGGTTGCCAATGTAGATACTCGGACCATAATGCCTGGCTTCAGCAGGAATACGTTCAATAATTTTGACGCCAAATATTTTTGACAACCGACCAAACATATTACCAAACACCATAACATGGTCAGGGTGACGTGGTCTGAATAAACAGTAAATAGCACCAGAGACACACACTACAATCGAAAACAGAATAACAATAATGCCGCGAATAATTGCTAACATAGCCGCCTCTTATAATCCCACTATTTAATTACGTTAGTAGCAGAAGGTGGGGTCTCAACCTGAACCCGTTCAATACGCTGCAATCCACGAGGCAGAGGTGTTCCCTTACGACCACGTTCTGCACGGAATTTCTGAAGATCTTCAGGACGCAACGTCAATTTACGCTTTCCAAAGTAAAGTGTAATAGACGATTGTGGCGGTAGTATCAATAACCAACTCAACAGGTCATTTTCTGCGGCTGACTGAACAGAAATTATCTTATTCCCTTTCCCTTTAGAAAGTTGCGGCAAATCTGCAACCGGGAACATTAACATCCGGCCTGCGCTGGTAATTGCCAACAACATATCATCCTGCGGGTTATTTATTTCCAGCGGCGTCATGACGCGAGCATTTTCCGGCAATGTAATCAGTGCTTTACCTGCTCGATTTTTAGCAACCAAATCACTAAAAGTACAGATAAAGCCATAACCAGCATCAGAGACCATCAGAAACTTCTGCTCATCCGACGCCATCAGTACATGCTCTACCGTTGCCCCCGCGGGTAAAGTCAATTTACCCGTTAGTGGTTCCCCCTGCCCTCTGGCAGAAGGTAAATCCCGCGGATCAAGCGAGTAACTGCGACCTGTTGTATCAATAAAAACAACCGGCTGATTGCTCTTACCACGAGCCGCACCACGGAAGCTATCACCTGCTTTGTAATTCAGCCCAGCCGGATCGATATCATGGCCTTTCGCACTACGAACCCAACCCATCTCGGACAATACGATTGTCACCGGCTCAGAAGGTGTGATGTCATGCTCACTCATCGCTTTGGCTTCATCACGTTCTCTCATTGGAGAACGACGCTCATCACCATAAGTGGCCGCATCAGCTATGATCTCTTTCTTCAACAGCGTATTCAGTTTGCGCTCAGAACCCAAAATCGCCTGTAACTTATCGCGCTCTTTTGCCAGCTCATTCTGTTCGCCACGGATTTTTACCTCTTCCAGTTTAGCTAAGTGACGTAATTTCAGCTCAAGAATGGCTTCCGTTTGCGTCTCACTTAAACCAAAACGTGACATTAATACCGGTTTTGGCTCATCTTCACTACGGATAATGTGAATGACTTCATCAATATTGAGAAATGCGATCAGTAAGCCTTCCAACACATGCAGGCGCTTAAGGACTTTTTCCAAACGATGGTTCAGACGTTTACGAACTGTTTCCCGGCGGAATACCAACCATTCGGAGAGGATCTCAACCAGCCCTTTCACGGTCGGACGATTATCCAATCCGATCATATTCAGGTTGACACGATAACTCTTTTCCAAATCTGTAGTGGCAAACAGATGATTCATCACCTGCTCCAAATCAACCCGGTTTGTACGAGGGACAATAACCAGACGAGTTGGATTTTCATGATCAGATTCATCTCGTAAGTCGTCAACCATAGGCAGCTTTTTAGCCCGCATTTGGTTAGCGATCTGTTCCAACACTTTGGCACCAGAAACCTGATGCGGCAGCGCAGTGATCACGACATTGCCATCTTCTTTTGACCAAACAGCTCGCATCCGTACCGAACCACGGCCATTTTTATAAATCTTACGGATATCTTCGTGAGAAGTGATGATCTCCGCTTCAGTCGGATAATCAGGACCTTTAACGTGCTCCATCAGATCATCAAGGGAACTCTGCGGCTTATCCAGCAGCGTGACTAGTGCATTCGCCACTTCACGCGCATTATGGGGCGGAATATCTGTCGCCATCCCCACCGCAATACCGGTGGTGCCATTCAGCAAAATATTTGGCAAACGCGCCGGCAGCATTTTCGGTTCCTGCAACGTACCGTCAAAGTTTGGCACCCAATCAACTGTACCGTGCCCTAACTCAGTCAACAGTAACTCGGCATATTTGGACAGGCGAGACTCGGTATAACGCATTGCGGCGAAAGATTTGGGATCATCCGGCGCCCCCCAGTTCCCTTGCCCATCCACTAAAGGATAGCGGTAAGAAAACGGCTGCGCCATTAACACCATAGCTTCATAACAGGCGCCATCACCATGCGGATGGTATTTACCCAGTACATCACCCACGGTACGGGCGGATTTCTTAAATTTGGCGGTATTGTTCAACCCCAGTTCTGACATGGCATAAACAATACGGCGCTGAACCGGTTTCAAACCGTCACCGATAAAAGGCAACGCCCTATCCATGATGACGTACATGGAGTAGTTCAGGTAGGCGTTTTCAGTAAATGAGTGGAGCGGCAGACGCTCCACGCCATCATGAGTTATCTCACTCATTCGCTAATTTCCTCAGAATCTTTTTTGACTATCCCTGTGGGTGTTACACTTCAATTTCTACCGTATCGCCCTTCTCTTGCAGCCAGTTACGGCGATCTTCTGAACGCTTCTTCGCTAGAAGCATATCCATCATAGAGAAGGTTTCCTGGTAGTTTTCATCATCGATAGTCAACTGCACCAGACGACGGGTATTCGGGTCTAACGTTGTTTCACGCAGTTGCATGGGGTTCATCTCACCCAATCCTTTAAAGCGCTGTACGTTAGGCTTACCCCGTTTGCGGCTTAGACGATCCAACACCGCACTTTTTTCCTCTTCATCCAGTGCGTAATACACTTCTTTACCTAGATCAATACGATATAAAGGCGGCATTGCCATATAAACATGGCCGTTCTTAACCAATGTTGGGAAATGGCGGACAAACAGGGCACACAATAGCGTCGCAATATGCAAACCATCTGAGTCTGCGTCTGCCAGAATACAGATTTTGCCATAACGTAACTGACTGAGATCGTGGCTATCCGGGTCGATACCAATTGCAACAGAGATATCATGGACTTCCTGTGATGCCAACACTTCATCTGAAGAAACTTCCCAAGTGTTCAGAATCTTCCCTTTCAGCGGCATAATGGCTTGATATTCACGGTCACGCGCCTGTTTTGCCGATCCCCCCGCAGAATCCCCTTCTACCAGAAACAGTTCGGTAAAATTGAGATCCTGTGATGTGCAGTCAGCTAGTTTCCCCGGTAATGCCGGGCCACTGGTCAGTTTTTTACGCACAACCTTTTTCGCTGCACGCATTCTACGTTGTGCACTAGCGATCGCCAGTTCGGCCAACTGCTCTGCTTCCTGAACGTTCTGGTTTAACCATAAGCTGAAAGCATCTTTGACAACACCAGAAACAAAAGCGGCGGATTGGCGCGAAGAGAGGCGTTCTTTCGTCTGACCCGCAAATTGCGGATCCTGCATTTTTACCGACAGAACATAAGCACAGCGATCCCAAATATCATCGGCAGCAAGCTTCACACCTCGTGGCAAAATATTGCGGAATTCGCAAAATTCACGCATCGCATCCAGTAATCCCTGACGCAGCCCGTTTACATGTGTTCCCCCCTGCATCGTCGGGATGAGGTTGACATAACTTTCAGCCAGTAGCTCTCCCCCTTCCGGCAACCAGAGTAACGCCCAATCAACCGCTTCGGTTGCACCACTGAAAATACCGACAAAAGGCGCTGCCGGCAATGTTGTCAAGCCATTAACCGCAGCCATTAAATAGTCGGTCAGACCATCAGCATAACACCATTGCTGTTCGGTATCGTTGATCTTGTCTTTAAAAACAATTTTCACTCCCGGACATAAAACTGCTTTCGCTTTCAGCAAATGGGTCAAGCGAGAAACCGAGAAACGTGGGCTATCAAAGAAACTTTCATCAGGCCAGAAGTGAACACTGGTACCGGTATTGCGTTTACCGCAACTACCTATCACTGCCAATTCCTGCACTTTATCGCCATTCTCAAAAGCAATCTGATAAATCTGACTGTCACGGCGAACGGTGACTTCAATCCGCTTGGACAAAGCGTTAACCACCGAGATCCCCACACCGTGGAGACCGCCAGAAAACTGATAGTTTTTATTCGAAAATTTACCACCGGCATGTAAGCGGCTCAGGATCAACTCAACCGCTGAAACTCCTTCTTCTGGATGAATATCAACCGGCATGCCGCGGCCATCATCAATGACCTCCAGTGACTGATCGCTATGAAGGATCACTTCAATATGTTTAGCGTGACCTGCCAAAGCTTCATCCACGCTGTTATCGATCACTTCCTGTGCCAAATGGTTCGGACGCGTTGTATCAGTGTACATTCCCGGACGACGGCGAACCGGTTCCAGACCACTGAGAACTTCAATGGCATCTGCGTTGTAACTAGATTGAGTCATGTTGTAATTCTGTTGGTTGCTTCTTGATTAAAGGGCTAATCAGTTTTGTATACTGTTGATAATACCAGTCGTTCAAACATTTTTGGCAAGTTTTTTCTCGCCATCACTAGAAAGCCCAAGAAAGTTGATGATTTGTGGGAAATAGTGTTCAAATCCGATAAAAGAATGATTACCGCCAGATTCAATAGTTTGCTTACATAATACCAGATAAGCAACCGCTTGGCGGTAATCCAGCACCTCATCTCCGGTTTGTTGCAATAACCAGATAAGATCCGGTGACTCCAATGGTTCAATCCGCATACTTTTGAGATCATGAATATGGCGCGATTCCAACGTATATCGTTGGTTAGTATAGGGGTTAATATTTTCCCCAAGATAATCCCGCAGTAATTCAAACGGACGCACGGCTGGATTGACGACCACAGCGGGCAAGCTGAAACATTGTGAAAGCCATATCGCCAAATAACCACCGAGAGAAGAACCAACGATACCCAAATCATCCCCGGCATGCTCCATCACCAGATTTTCTAGCAGCTCAGCCGCTTCTTCAGGATAAGGGGGTAACTGAGGCACCAGCATGTCAATTTCAAGATGATGCTGATACAGCCACGCTTTTAAGGCATTGGCTTTTGCAGACTGCGGGGAACTATTAAAACCGTGCAAATAGAGTAACGTTGACATCAGACCGTGCCCCTCAATTGTGCATAAATACCACCGGCCACTATGCTCCTGTGCGACATGCCACAGATAGTGAGGCTTGGCAAATCCAATAAGCAGAGAGTAACACAGCAACACAAGGAGACAAACACAACCTAATATCCATCCGAATCTAAATCAGGGCAGAATTCATTACTTGCCAGTCTATAGACCTGGGTTGTCAGACCAAATTCGCCATTATCGGCAACAGACAATTCGAGATAACGCCATCCCGGAGCAACAGTATCAAGCATAAAATTGGTACAATGTGGTTTGAATTGCAAACATGTTGATGGTGTCGCCATCATACGAATGCCATTCCAATCCAGATCCATCTCCTGATGTATATGCCCACAAAGCATCGCCTTAACCCGTGAGTAACCTTGCAGATACTGGGCCAGAATATGTGAATTGCGCAAACTATGCTGATCCAGCCAGGTACAACCTGATGGTAATGGATGATGATGAAGCAAGATCACCGCGTAACGTTCAGGGTACCTATCCAGGCACTTTTTCATCCATTCAAGCTGATATTCCGACAACTCCCCGTGGGGAACGCCCTGCACCTGACTATCAAGCATCAAAAGTTGCCAGTGCTTACCGACTAAAATCTGTTTCGACGGAGAAACGCCAGCCGCCGCCAAAGCATCCACCATCGCAGGCTGGTAATCATGATTGCCGGGCAACCAGACACAAGGTGCCGGTAAACGGGCAATACCATCAGCAAAATGTCGATAAGCTTCCAACGACTGATCCTGCACCAAATCACCTGTCGCTACGATTAAACCAATATCAGCATTTTGTTTAAGGATGGCATCCAGCACCGCTTGGTAACTGCGATAAGTATTGATACCCAATAAAGTATCTTCTTTGCTGGCAAAAAGATGCGTATCTGTTATTTGCAATATTTTGGCTGTGGTTCCCTCTACCACAGGCAGTTCAAACTGGCTTTCCAAATGGTTTCCTTGTCCTATAAGTCATCAACGAGCATCATAACTCGTTTTAACGCAAGAGATCTGCTGACTGGCACACACTTCCCTTTTCTCGGTTAAAAATTAGGAATCATCTGAATTCCATTCTTTTTTTAACTTTTCATGGTGTAATGCCAGCCATTGTATCGCAATAACTGAAGCAGCATTATCAATAATTCCCTCTTCCATCCAATGATAAGCTTGTTCACGGCTGACTACATGCACCCGAATATCTTCATGTTCACCAGATAATCCATGAATACCAGTAGCTGTCGTCGCATCCACTTCCCCCACCATCACAGAGATACGTTCCGTTGTTCCTCCGGGACTGGAGAGATAACTCAACACTGGTTTGCAACGTTTAACTTCGATTCCTGCCTCTTCCATCGTTTCTCGGCGCACCACCTGTTCCACATCTTCGCCCTCTTCAATCATACCGGCAACAATTTCCAGTAACCACGGCGTTGCTTTCGTCTCTATTGCCGGAATACGTATCTGCTCTATCAATACAACCTCATCACGACGTGGATCATAAGGCAACAATGCACCGGCATGGCCCCGCTCAAAAACTTCACGGCTAACCTCTTCACTCCAACCACCGGCAAACAGACGATGACGGAAACGGTAATTTGTCAGCTTAAAGAATCCATTGTACAAACTTTTTTTCGCGATAATTTCTATATCCTGCTTATCCAACATGACTGGCATTAACGGCTTCTTATGCATAAAATTCTCCTAAATCGTTCCTGACTTGCTAGCCACTAAGATGATATTAATCAAGCAGAGTTAAAAAATTCACTCTTTGATGGTGTAAAGTTAAGCTAAATTAAGGCAATATGGCACAAACGGCTACCTTTCGCTGATAGCATACTCTGCTAGAATCAGTAACATTTCGTTTTTCACCAAGGCAACGTAAGAGTCTATCCCAATAAGCGTAATTGGTGCAGGCCGTTTTTGTAAATGAACAGTGAACTCAGACTGTGCTCAGCACCTGAAGCATTCACTCTTTATCACAAAACATGGCAAATAAAATAGCCTAATGGGATAGACAACGAGCAAAATAGCTGTGCAATCAAGGAATTACAATGAAAAAACTGCTCTCCATTTTTATCGCTATGAGCCTGACGGGATTTAGTTCAATGGGTCAGGCTGAAGATCTTTTGCAAGTTTATAAGCAAGCAAAAGAGAGTAACCCTGAACTACGTAAATCAATGGCTGAACGTAATAAAGCTTTTGAAAAAATTAATGAATCCCGTAGCCCATTATTACCTCAGTTGGAATTAAATACTGGATACTCCTATAACAGTGGTTACCGCGATCAACGTGACACAGAAAGCAATACATTGAATGCAAAGCTTGGTTTGACTCAAACCATTTTTGATATGTCTAAATGGCGCCTATTGAACTTAGAAGAAAAAACGGCAGGTATTGCTGATGTTACCTATCAAAGCAGTGAACAAAAACTGATCTTGGATAGTGCAACAGCTTATTTCAAAGTACTGCGTACCATTGATACACTCTCCTACATTGAAGCTCAGAAAGCGGCCATTTACCGCCAGTTGGATCAAACGACTCAACGTTTTAATGTCGGTCTGGTTGCAATTACTGATGTCCAGAACGCTCGTGCTAACTACGATGACGTACTAGCTCAGGAAGTTGCCCGCCGTAATGATCTGGACAATGCACTGGAAGCTCTGCGTCAAGTAACCGGTATTTATTACCCTCGGCTAGCCTCGCTGAATATTGATCATTTCAAAACACAAAAACCAGAAGCAGTGGATATTCTGCTAAAAGAGGCAGAGAAACGTAATTTAGGTCTACTATCTGCCCGTTTAGGTCAGGATCTGGCTCGTGAACAAATCAAAGCGGCCCAAACAGGGCATATGCCAACTATCAATTTAGGCGCTTCTACCAATGTTTCAAACAGCCAGAATCATGCACCAGGCAGATCAAACAACTATAGCGGTGAAAACAGCGTTGGCCTGACACTTAGTCTGCCAATTTATAGCGGCGGTGCCACCAGTTCCCGCGTTGAACAGGCACAATATGGTTTTGTCAGCGCCAGCGAACAATTAGAGAGCACCTACCGCAATGTTGTACAGACTGTCCGTTCTTCCTTTAACAACATATCTGCTTCCATCAGCAGTATCGACGCCTATAAACAGCTTGTTGTTTCTGCGCAAAGCTCACTCGACGCAATGGAAGCGGGTTATCAAGTTGGTACACGCACCATTGTTGATGTACTGAATGCCACTACCAAGTTGTACGATGCCAAACAGAAGCTATCCAATGCTCGCTATGATTATCTGATTAATCAGCTAAATATTCAGCATGCACTGGGTACGCTAAATGAGAAGGATTTAGTTGCTCTAAATAATTCGCTAGGTAAACAGCTCTCAACTTCCGCTAACAGCATTGTTCAAGAAACAGCAGCACCAGCAACATCTGCTCGTAACTGATTCAGTTCTTCACTCTCACTAATTAACGGCCCGCCATAAAGCGGGCTGTTTTATTTCTTACTTACCAACTAAATTTAGGTGCCGAAAGAAAAGCCGCTATTTTTCTTAATAAAAAATATATAAATTAAAAAAATCCTTCAAATGGATTCCAACTCTGACTATTTAGCTTTTCTTTCAAATAGTAGGCATAGTTAGCAGTAGTACCCCATATTGCTGAAAATGCAAATTTAATCCCCATTCCGACAGCAGGAGAAATATCAATACTCAGAGCATCTTCAATAACTCCCAATATAATCACTACTAACAGCGACTCCAAATAAAGTCAGGTTCTTCCGCCATAAACCTAAAACAAAAAAGTAAATAAAACCAAAGAAGAAAGCGATAAAATTCATATTTAACAAGATACGACGCATAAATGGTTCTGCTTTCGTAGCAGCTTTGTACTCAGGCGCTTTAGGAGCACCATTGCGCTCAAAGAATGTAAAACGCGTCTGCCATCTTTCTGAATAATGACTCTTTTCCATACGACTTAATTTCCTTAATTAAAATAAAAAATACAACACCAATAATATAATAACAATTTGTTATTAATTTAAGATTATATTCCTAACATTACCCATTGGAATTATCACCGAGAATAATGCAATTAGTAGATTCACTTACATAATAATCTTACTCGTTTAATTACCCTTAAATTACCATAAGTTACAGGAGCAGGATTAATATCATAAAATATTAATAACAGCACCCATTTTTTAAATTCACATATCTATTTCACAACATTAAAACCAGATTAAACAAAAATACCAGACAATCAATATCCCGCCGTCTTTTCAGCCAGGCAAAAAATTAGGCTGGCAATCCTAAGGTTTATGCTTTAATTTTGTTCATATTTCCCCTATCCTTAAAGCTATTTCATGAAAGAATTATAGACACCTAAAATCTGGGTATACGACTATGACAATAAAGCGGACTAAAGATATTAATCACGACACATTCCGTAAGGCTTGGCGCAACTATCGCCTTGCACCTGTGGCAATGGCTGTCAGTGCGGTTTTCATGTTATCTGCCTGTGAAAAGAGTGATGAAACTGTCTCTCTTTACATGAATGCAGATGAATGTTCTCAAGCCAATCCATCACAAAGCGCGCAATGTACTACTGCTTACAACAATGCGTTGAAAGAAGCGGAAAAAACAGCGCCTAAATATGCCACCAAAGAAGACTGTATTGCCGAATTTGGTGAAGCACAATGTACTCAGGCCCCGGCACAAGCTGGCCCCGGTACCGCCACTTCTAGTACCACCACTAATGGCGAAGCACAAGCACAACAGCAGCAAAGCGGCAGCTTCTGGATGCCGCTGATGGCGGGCTACATGATGGGACGTCTAATGGGGGGTGGTTCAGCACCATCACAACCTCTGTTTAGCTCCAAATCCCCCACCAGCCCGGCAAACGGCCAATTCGTTGATGCATCAGGTAAGAGTTATGGAGCAGCAACCGCAGGGGGCCGTTCCATGACGGTGCCTAAAACAGCTATGGCGCCAAAACCAGCAACAACGACAACCATTACCCGTGGCGGCTTCGGTGACTCTGTTGCAAAACAGTCAGCCATGCAACGCAGCGCCTCTTCGGGTTCCACATCCCGTTCAGTGGGAGGCTAACCACGGATGAAACGTATTGCGATTACTGAACGCCCGGATTGGCACGAAAAAGCGATAGAATATGGTTTTAATTTTCACACCATGTATGACAAACCTTACTGGTGTGAAGAGGCTTATTACCAGTTTTCTCTTGCCCAAATTGAAGAAATCGAAGCTACCACCGCAGAACTACACCAAATGTGTTTGCAGGTAGTGGAGAAAGTTGTCGATAGTGAAGAGTTGTTGACTAAGTTTCAGATTCCAAAGCATTGTTGGGATTTTGTCCGTAGTTCCTGGATTACCAGCCAGCCATCACTCTATTCCCGTTTAGATTTGGTTTACGACGGTAAAAGCCCGGCAAAACTGTTGGAAAATAATGCTGATACACCAACTTCGCTGTATGAGTCCGCTTTTTTCCAATGGATCTGGTTAGAAGATCAGATGAATGCCGGGTTGCTGCCAGCACATGCCGATCAATTCAACAGCATGCAAGAGCAATTAATTGAACGCTTTGCTCAGTTGCGTGATGAACATGGCTTTGGCTTACTGCACATGGCTTGCTGTCAGGATACGGAAGAAGATCGCGGTACCGTTCAATACTTGCAAGATTGTGCTCTGGAAGCGGGTGTTCCAACCGAGTTTTTATTTATTGAAGATATCGGTCTGGGAGAGAAAGGGCAGTTTACAGATCTAAAAGACCAGGTGATCAGCAATCTGTTCAAACTCTACCCTTGGGAATTAATGTTCCGTGAGATTTTCGCTACTAAATTGGAAGATGCTGGCGTTCGTTGGTTAGAACCCGCCTGGAAAAGTATTATCTCCAATAAAGCATTGCTACCCATGTTGTGGAAAATGTTTCCAAATCATCCAAACTTGCTACCCGCTTATTTTGCCGATGATAACTACCCAGCAATGGATAGCTATGTTATTAAGCCGCTGTTCTCACGGGAAGGGGCTAATATCCGCATCATTGAAAAGGGTAAGGAAATTGCCAGTGTTGATGGTCCTTACGGTAAAGAAGGCATGATCGTTCAGCAATTTCATACATTGCCAAAATTCGGTGATAATTATACGGTAATTGGTAGTTGGCTGGTGAATGATCAGCCTTGCGGCATTGGTTTGCGGGAAGACAGTGAATTAATTACCCAGGATTTATCTCGCTTCTATCCACATATTATTTTGGATTAATTACTAATCAGGGAGGAATTAGAATAGGTTGTCGCAACGCCAAAGATTCCTCCTTCAACAATCCGATAAAAAACATTATATCCTTATAAACTTATAATAAAGGTAAATACTATGGCGAACACGATATATTTAACCATTACAGGTAAAAAACAAGGGCTGATATCCAGTGGTTGTTCTACCTATGATTCCATAGGGAATATATATCAAACAGGTCATGAAAATGAAATTTATGTTTATTCATTCGACCATGATATTAGCAGAGAACAAAATGTTAATCACTCACCTATTTCAATCACTAAACCTATAGACAAATCATCTCCTCTATTAGGTATAGCAATATCAGAAAATGAATCCATAAATTGTAGATTAGATTTTTATAGAACATCAAGTAATGGTGCTCAGGAAAAATACTACTCAATTGATATTATGCATGCCTCGATAAAAAGCATATCCACTCATTATCCTAATTCACTTACCCATAATGACGCACAGCCCTACGAAATAATATCCATTGCCTATGGCAATATAACATGGAAACACCATATTGCAGGTACATCTGGATATAGTATATGGGATGAAAGAGTTCGTTAAAATCAATATGTTGGGGAGAAATCCCCAATATATTTTCAATTATTTTATCTCTTTTGAAAAAATCAATACTAGACATTTATTTACTTTATGAATAGTTTATCATAATATCAAATAATAATTAGAGCTTATTAAACTCATTTAACATTTTCAGCGAAGGTTAATTCTAAGCAATGATCTTTTTTCTTATCACCAACTATAGATGATTTTGACAATATAAAAGAATCATCATATATAGTCTCAGAACCTTTCATATACCATATTGCATCATTATTTACTATATAGCCAGTTGATTTTATATAATCAACAATTCTATTATAACTATTTTCCATATCTATCAAATCACAAGAATAAATAGAACTATATATAGGCGATGATTCATCATTCGGATAATATCCGAAAAAATAATTTTTAGAAATACGAGGAGCTTCTTTTATTTTTTCATTAGTAAGAAGATGATATTTTAAAAAATCATTTTCTTTATAAATAACATTAGGCATCATAAATAACCATAAAAATAAGCATATACAAGATAACGCCATCATTAATATTATTACTATTGTCACGGTTAATTTATTCATAATTTCAGACCATAAATAGTTGTAGGTTTATACCCTATGGATTTCAAGATGCATCGCGACGGCAAGGGAGCGAATCCCCGGGAGCATAGGTAACTATGTGACCGGGGTGAGTGAGTGCAGCCAACAAAGAGGCAACTTGAAAGATAACGGGTATATAATGACTAATAACAATATCCTTTCTATAAGAATAAAAAGGTTTAATTATATTAAGGTAATAAGGGAGGCTTTTCTTATATGGGAAAGCATTATTAGGATACTTATCAGGATCAGGAAAAAACCAAGGTTTAAGTTCTCTATTCTTATACTTACCAACGGGACCATAATAATCCCATATTTTATATGCATATTCTTTATCTTTGGGTTTTATTAAAGACATATAATCTCTTGGCAATACAGATTTATAGAAACCTAATAAATTTTAAACTAAATCCTCACAACTAAACCCGCTATCACTAAAATGGGAAAAAAATGAGTTTGATTGTAAAGTCTCAAACTCCAATGAAACACAATACATTATTGAAAATGCAATGGACCTTTTAGTTTCTATAGATAATCCTTTTTTTACCATCCACTGAGCAGCAACTCTGGTTGAAATATTATATTTACTCATCTCCTGAAAATAGTAAACCAAGAAATAGCCTTTTTTATAAGGTGAACCATTACCTTCAGTGATTAATTGATCCCACAACATTTTAGAATCATCACCTTTCGCATGACCTAAATCAATCCACCCTAAATCTTCAGTATAAATTAATCTACCGTTTTCTATATCTTTTCTACTCGTCATTCACTAATCTACCTATGCAACATTTAATTATATTGAAATTACAATTGTAGCTACCCATTTTCTTAAACTAAAAAATCATATTACTTAGTCTACAATCTTTCCAGACAGAATTCTCTTGTTATACTCACGAAATTAATATTTTTATATATGTAGCAAATCACTAGAAGAAATTCAGAAATAAATATTGGCGTTGAGATAATTATTAATGGAATCTAATCCGACGTAAGGCCATGTTTCAATGATCATAGCGCAGACAAGATGGTGATGATCTCACCACCAGAAGTTGCCAAAAGGGTAAATAACCTTCAATCAATACAGCACGTAAACCGGCGATTCAACCAACCTGCACAGACAACATGCTCAGCGAACCAGACACAATACCATCTACTGGAATGGAAACCGCCTCTTTTCTATCCCACGTTCCCATGATATACAGCAATGGTAAAAAGTGTTCAGGAGATGGATTCGATAATAAGCCATCTTCCCTGTCCAATGCATGAATCAAAGGGTAAGGCTGCTCATAACTGGTAAGGTTATCACGCACATAATGGTTAAATGATTCCGCCCAAGGGTACAGTTCAGCATTAGGTTCTTGCCGCTTCATAGTACGAAGATTGTGTACCACATTACCACTCCCTAGAATCAAAACACCTTCATCTCGTAAAGCCGCCAGCTTTTTCCCCAATTCATAGTGGTACGTCGCTGGTTTGGCGTCATCTATACTCAGTTGAATCACAGGAATATTAGCCTTAGGATACATCTTAACCAGAATACCCCAAGTCCCATGATCCAATCCCCACTGATGATAATCGGCATAAATTTCTACAGGTTCCAACATCTCCTGTACTAAAACCGCCAGTTCAGGTGATCCCTTCGCTGGATACTGAGTTTCATACAATTCCTGAGGGAAACCACGAAAATCATGGATAGTTCTCGGTTGAGTCATGGCTGTCACCGCCGTGCCATTGGTATACCAATGAGCAGAAATCGCCAGAATCGCTCTGGGTATAGGCAGCCTTTCACCAAGTTCACGCCACACATTGGTATAGCGATTTTCTTCCAGTACATTCATTGGGCTGCCATGACCAATAAACAGTGCTGGCATTCTGGAAATATTCATAACGACCTCCCACACCAAATATAGGTAATTTTAATACTTGCGGACAGGTTACGCCTTTCAGATA
Organism: Photorhabdus sp. S10-54; assembly: GCF_963878145.1. Taxonomy (NCBI): domain Bacteria; kingdom Pseudomonadati; phylum Pseudomonadota; class Gammaproteobacteria; order Enterobacterales; family Morganellaceae; genus Photorhabdus; species Photorhabdus sp. S10-54. Next base: position 51,535 of record NZ_CAWNXG010000025.1, read on the forward strand.
AGCAAAACAGTGGGCTAACGGTGATGGAGTTTTTCAAAAAAACTGAAAAGTCACAGCTTGCGTAAACTGTGACTTTAGAGAACGTGTAGGTTATAACTGATATTTCATCCGGTTATCGGACAATTACGACTCAACTTGCTATCTGCTCTATTGCCTGGCGATAAATCACCAAATCCTCAATAGTGACTACCGGCATATTATGTCGTTTCGCAAATTGCACTACCTCCGGGGTACGCGCCATTGAACCGTCATTATTGGTTAATTCGCACAATACACCTGCTGGTTTAAAACCGGCCAAACTGACTAAATCAATTGCTGCCTCAGTATGCCCCTGACGAACCAACACACCGCCAGGTTGAGCACGCAGCGGAAAAACATGTCCCGGACGGTTCAAATCACTGGGTTTGGCATTATCTGCAATCGCTGCACGGATAGTCGTGATACGGTCAGCCGCAGAAACCCCCGTCGTCACCCCTTGAGCGGCCTCAATGGTTACGGTGAATGCAGTCTGGAACGAACTAGAGTTATTTTCTACCATCATGGGCAATTGTAATTGCTGACGGCGCTCTTCTGTCAGACATAAGCAGACAATACCACTGCCATGACGGATAGTCAGCGCCATTTGCTCTACGGTCATTGTTTCGGCCGCAAAGATAATGTCACCTTCATTTTCACGATCTTCGTTATCCAGCACCATCACCCCCCTTCCATTACGCAAAGCGTTAATGGCGTGTTCAACACGTTCTGATGATGTGCCATATTCAGAAAGTAGCGTCTGATTCATGGTAAAGAAACCTCATTAAAATTTATGGATTACCAGAATCAGGGCGGTCTTGAGGAGTTCTCGCGATGACATTACGCCGCAACATTAATGCTATTAATATAATGCGCGAATGCCATAGCCGGAACAACAGACGAGCACAAAGCCCGACAGATGTCGTTATTCTCTCCCATCCGGACTATCACCGTCGGCTCCAGAATTACACTGGATCTGCTGACCTCCGCTTTATCACAAAAGATAACCTCAAACGGAGCGCTCGCGGGCTTCACCAAGCCACCCGAAAGATGGACTGATGTTACCGCCGGTGGGGACTTTCACCCCGCCCTGAGATAAGCCAGTGAACTATAACGCTAATATTTACCGGCGGCAATCAACAAAATCAAATGTGAAACCTAGCTCACAATGGTTTGTGGTTTTACTATCTGGTATTACACTATTCAGGAATTATTTATGTCATAAAAAGGATGCATCATGCTCGATCCCAAAAAAATTGAACAAATTGCCCGCCAGATCCAAGATTCTTTACCAAAGGGGGTTAAAGAGTTTGGTGGTGATGTAGAGAAAAAATTACGGATGATTTTGCAATCCCAACTTGGCAAGCTTGACTTAGTGAATCGTGAAGAATTTGATATCCAAACTCAGGTTCTGCTACGTACTCGTGAAAAATTGACCGCAATGGAACAGCGTTTAAATGAACTAGAAGCGAAGTTTGAAAATAAGAATGTTCCATCTGCTAATGACACAGCAAAAGAAGAGTAATTATTACCATACAAAAATAACCGTGATAATGAGCAGAATGTGATATCTGCTCATTACACATTCACACTAATCAGAAATTAATGCTGTTCTTTACCGTAATGCTCAGAACGTGGACCATAAAGCAAGCCACGACTACCACCGGCTGTCAGTAAGCGGTTACTTGTAATGCCGGCAATTTCATGACCTTTATCCATAATGGTATTCGCTATCTGTGAAACTACGGCAGATACCAACATGCCAACAAGGCTATTCGAACTGCTTTCATTTTCAGTCGATGAGGCAACCGCCCGTCCATGCCACAATTGTTTACCATTACGCAAATCCACCAGCTTCGCTGAAGCCGTTACACGCGTATCGCTGTTGATAATCTGATATTGCGTACCATATTCCTCAATATCCAAATAGAGCGCGGAATCCGCGCCAAAAATATCATGCAATTTTTTGTAACTGATATTCTGAACATCCTGCGCCGCTGTCATGCCATTTTGCTGAAATGTCTCTTCCACAACAGCAACCGGAAAAACGTAATAGCCCGATTCCGCCAATGGATATGTCACATGAGAAATCAGGCTGTGCCCTGCTTTGACTTCCAGAGATTTATTTACCGCCGGCAGAACCAGAATGGATTTCGGTTTGCTCTCTCTAAATGCAGAATAATCATAAGGGACAGATTTACTACATCCAGTCAGTACAAACGCCGCCAATAAACTAAATGCTAAAAGAATACGGTTCATTGCATAGTTCCTTTATTTTTACTTAATAAAAAGTCCATAAATGGCGCTGACTCAGGAAACAATTTTTTCTCTGTTTCAAACTGATGGAACGCTTCCGAAACACGGCCCGTTTTGCTATAAAGCAAGCCTATCTGTGCATGCAACCCAGGCGGTACAGGTTTATTCTTCGCTTTAGCTTTTTCAATTACTTGCTGCAAAGCCTGTACTTGCTCTTCGAAACCCATTTTATCCTGCTGATAATATTGATAAATTGTAGGTTGGTATTTATCCCACTCATAAATTGTTTTTGGCTGCGTGACGCAACCCGCTAAGGCCATAGCTGCCAGCAATAAGCCCGCTTTTTTCATTAACATCATGAATATATATCCCTATATTTCTTAATTAGATGGCTTCCATGCACCGGTTTCAATACTTTCAACCAGACGGTTTACTGCTTCACGAATAGCCAGATCCAATACCTTACCATTCAGTGTGGAATCATAGCTGGCAGTGCCACCAAAGCCGATAATTTCACGGTTGGATAATTTATACTCCCCAGCCCCTGCTACAGAGAAAACCACTTCGGAAGTTTCTACATTCACCACATTCAGCATAACCTTAGAATAAGCCACCTGTGATTTACCACGCCCTAACAAGCCCCATAATTGATGATCACCCACCTCTTTACGGCCAAATTCAGTCACATCACCGGTAATAACGTAAGCAGCACCTTTCAACTTCTGCGATTTACCTTGTAAACCTGCTTCTGCTTTCAGTTCCGCCATATTAGTACGTTCCAGCACCGTAAAGCGTCCAGTCTGCTGTAAGTGCGAGACTAAAATCGTTTTAGATTGGTTACCAAGGCGATCAATTCCGTCGGAGAAAATGCCATTTTGATAGCTGGAACGGTTTTCAAACTTACCGATCGCAATTGGACTACGAACACCCTGATATACCGTATTATAAGAATTAACTTTTTGTACCTGGACGGTATTAGAAGATTCAGTTGTACACCCTGCTAATATTGCCGAAGCTAAACAAATTGAAGATAAAATCAACTTACCTTGCATAAGAACTTATTCCTGCGTAAAAATTTATCCGTTTTATCTACTAACCTTAAGATGTAAAAGTTATAGATAAGATATTTTATTAAAAAATCATTTACATCAGAAATCATTATGAATAAGCCAGCGTTATGTGACCAGCATTTTATGCCAAAAAGATAAAAAATTATCTGTCACATCACACTTCTTCTGATTAACCCCTTATCATCCAGAGAATAAAATTACACTAAATCAAATTATAATTAAAATATTTTAATGATAATCATATCGTTAATTAAATTACTCGCACACGATATTAAAAATATCTATATTATTTATGATGAAATATCACTCAACCAAGTACAAGTTAAATAAAAAATAGCCAGGAAGATTTCATCTCTTACCCGGCCTTCATTCTAATAATATGATCAAATAAATAATCTACAGCGTTCAATACAGTAATATCTTCTGGCTGTTTTCAATAAAAAGCTAAAGCATTATTTACTGATTTTTAATCGCCTTGATGATATTAGTTGTTGAAATACCATCTTCAAAGTTCAATACTTTGACTTCTCCGCCCGCAGCCCAAACTTCTTCACTGCCAGCAATTTCTTCCGGTTTATAATCTCCCCCTTTTACCAATACATCCGGCAAAACATCCGCAATCAATCGCTGTGGTGTATCCTCTTCAAACGGCACAACCCAATCCACAGCGCCCAGAGCAGATAACACAATCATTCGTTGCTCTAGTGGATTAACAGGACGACTCTCACCTTTCAGCCGTTTAGTTGATGCATCACTGTTAACAGCAACAATTAACCGATCACCCAATCTACGAGCATTCTCCAGATATGAGACATGACCTGCATGCAGAATATCAAAGCAGCCATTAGTCATCACGATCCTTTCACCACGTTGACGCGCATCATCAATAGCCTGTTTAAGCTGAAATTCAGTCATCACACCAAAACCCGTTTCAGCACGGCCACGGATAGCATTCTCCAGTTCAATCGGCGAAACGGTCGACGTTCCCAGTTTGCCAACGACAACTCCCGCAGCCGCATTCGCCAGGAAACAAGCTTCATTCAGTGATTTTCCAGCCGCAATCGCTGTTGCTAACACGCCAATAACCGTATCGCCAGCCCCCGTAACATCAAACACTTCCTGCGCCTGCGTAGGCAAATGTAATGGCGGTTGATCAACACTCAATAAACTCATCCCCTGTTCAGAACGGGTGATCAGTAATGCCTGAAGATCCAAATCCTTAACTAGTCGAGTACCCTTTTCAACCAATTCATTATCATCTTTGCAGTGGCCCACTATCGCTTCAAATTCAGACAGATTCGGCGTTAACAAAGTTGCACCACGATAACGCTCAAAATCATTACCTTTCGGATCGATTAATACCGGAACCTTAGCCGCGTTTGCCAGTTTGATCATTTCCTGAACCTGACTCAATGCACCTTTGGCATAGTCAGATAGAACCAATGCCCCAATATGGGGTAACGCCTGTTCAATGCGCTCAAACATCGGCTGCGCATCGACGTTATCGAAACCTTCTTCAAAATCTAAGCGAATTAACTGCTGGTTACGGGAAAGCACTCTCAACTTAGTGATTGTCGGATGGGTTGGAACAGAAACAAAATCACAGCGCACCTTAACGCTACTCAGTTTCTCACTCAGTGCATGTGCTGCGTCATCAATTCCAGTCAAACCGATTAAACGCGAATTTGCGCCAAGAGCAGCAATATTCATAGCAACGTTAGCAGCCCCTCCCGGACGCTCCTCAATAGTATTGACTTTTACAACAGGCACCGGCGCTTCCGGTGAAATCCGGCTGGTCGGTCCATACCAGTAGCGATCTAACATAACATCACCGACGACTAAAACTCCTGCACAGTGAAAATCCGGGAGTGTCATTTTCATCCCTTGCTCCAAATATTAGATATTAAATTGGTGCCAAATATTATCATACGACCGTAAAATCCCTACACCAAACCAGTAAAACCCGTTATTGTTCACCCAACCACTGTTGCCAACTACGACGTATCCGTTCCTGTTGTTCACTGAAACAATGGGTTGATACCCGACTGGAAAGCTTCTGTAACGCCAGATGATGTAGTTCATCACGCATAGAAACGTAAGCCTGCGTTAATGCGGCTGCCTCATCTTCATCCATAATTTCATAAGCCGCCATTAATTGAAAAATCCGTACATTATCCGACCAACTCACCAAACGCGCATTTTCAGTAGCATAACGAAGCACCAAATATTGAGCGATAAATTCGATATCGGTGATCCCTCCCGGATCAGCTTTAATATCAAATTGATCTGGATGGTGACTGCCTAAATGTTTATGCATCTTTTCCCGCATTTCCCTTACTTGCTGACGTAACAAAGCGGGTTCTCGTCGCGTACATAATGTCTGATGGCGTATCCGCTCAAAATCCCGATGCAAGTTTTCATCACCAAATACCATACGGGCACGTACCAACGCCTGATGTTCCCAAGTCCACGCTTGATTCTGCTGATAATCAGCAAACGCACCGATGGTACTGACTAACATGCCTGATTCGCCTGAAGGACGCAGGCGGAGATCCACGTCATACAACACACCAGAGGAGGTTCGAGCACTGAACAAGTGCATAATTCGTTGGGCAAGACGCAAATAAAATTGTCTAGCATCGATCGATCGATCGCCATCAGTCATCACATCCACCGGGCAATCAAGCAGGAAAACTAAATCAAGATCAGAACTGTAGCCCAACTCCCAACCACCCAATTTGCCATAACCAATCACAGCAAATCCCAGACCTTGCCGCTGACTCAAATGTGATGGAACACCATAACGTTTTGCCATTTGTCCCCACGCCTGTTGAACAACTGCTTCAATAATCGCTTCTGCCAAATAAGTGAGATGATCACTGACTTTCATCACCGGCAATACACCAGTGATATCCTCCGCCGCAATCCTCAGTAATTGAGCCTGCTTAAACTGGCGGAGCGCTTCTAGTTGTTGCTCTTCATCATCTTCTGGTATCCGCAACAAATATTGCCGCAATTCATCTTTATAGGCATTTAATGGCAAAGGCTCATACAGAAACTGTGGATCAAGCAGTTCATCCAGCAACAATGGATGGCAGGCAAGCTGAGTCGCAATCATCGGTGAAGCAGCACACAGCCGGATAACATGTGTCAGTACAGCTTCCGATTCAAGTATCAGTTCCAGGTAAGTTGTACGGCTGACAATACTTAACAACAACGGAATAACCCGCTCTAGTACTATACTGACATCTTGATTATTGACATCTTGTCGCAAACAGACTTTTGCCAACAAACGTGGCATCAGATGGTCAAGCACATCACGCCCACGAGGGCCAATGGTTCTTTTACCCACATCATGGCGGAACACAGAAATAATATGCAATATCTGCTGTGCAATTTCTTCATCCAAGTGCGGAGCTAGTATGATTAACTCTTCTTTTTCGAGTTCTTCCAGCCACAGACTTTTAAATGGTACATGACTAGGTTCCTCTTCACTATTATCACTGTCATCGCCAATCAATTGCGTAAAAATAGCCCGAACAGCACCCATCTTGCTGTTCAATTCAATTATCAGAGCGTCCCAACTTTCAAATCCCATGCCCCATGCCAGTCGCGAACGATTCAGCTCATCTTCTGGCAGAGTCTGAGTTTGTTGATCATTAATTGACTGTAAAAGATTTTCTAACCGCCGCAAAAAAAGGTAACCGTCAGCAAGTTGTTTCACCTGCAATGATTGTAAAAGCGTCAACCGCGCTATTATTTGCAGAGTTGGTAACAACGCCTGAGATTGCAAACACAGTTCACGTCCACCACGAATAAGCTGGAACACCTGGGCGATAAATTCAATTTCACGAATACCACCAGCCCCCAGTTTGATATTGTCTTTCAAGCCACGGCGACGCACTTCCCGTTCAATCATGCCTTTCATATTTCTCAGGGATTGAATCACACTGAAATCAATGTAACGGCGAAAGATAAATGGTCTCAACATCCGGCGTAGCTCTTTACCATACGCTTGGTTGCCCGAACCCATAATCCGTGCTTTCACCATCGCATAACGTTCCCAATCACGCCCTTGCTCTTGATAGTAATCTTCCAGTGCAACAAAACTAAACACCAATGGGCCACTATCACCGAACGGGCGCAAACGCATATCTACCCGATACACAAAACCATCCACAGTTTGTTGATCGAGCACTTTGATAAGACGCTGCCCCAAGCGGGTAAAAAACTGGGTGTTATCCATTTCACGCCGGCCACCTTGGGTAATGCCGTTTTCAGGATAGACAAAAATCAGATCAATATCAGAAGAGAAGTTCAACTCACCACCGCCCAGTTTTCCCATACCGAGAATCAACAGCGGTTGTGGTTCGCCTCGCTCATTACAAGGCGTTCCCCAATCCTGACAACAACGCTGATACAACCAATCACGGGCAGCAATAATCAACGTTTCAGCCAACATACTAAGCTGTTGCAGTGTCTCCTGAGTCGTCATGCTATGTAGCGCCTGCGACCAGGCTATTCTGACCAGAATCTTGTTACGGAACTGGCGTAAAACCCGCATGAGGGTATTTTCATCCTCTACTGATGCGAGTAATTGTTGCAGCCATTCAGCATATTGATGCCACTCCTGCGCTTCAGGTGGATGTTGGCGGATCTCAGCTAACCATTCAGGATGAGTTTGCAGGTTTTCAACAACAAAATCGCTCAGGGATAATATGGCCTGCTCATGAGCAGCAACAGGCTCAACGTTCAAAGTTAGTTGATGAAAATGTTCAGTCACACGCTGTAACTGGGCCAGAAGCGGAGTTGAAAGTGGCAACATAGAGAATTCCTGTTATTTAAACGGAGAGATTTATTAACCACATAGATCTATTAACCACATAGTCAGTGCCAACTTACATTGCAAATAGAGCGAGCTATAACATAGCGTTTCGGCGTCTGTTTCCGTATCCAATAATTTCTGGTTGATAGCAACTAATTGGTTGTCCAACTGTTCCGGCTCACTAGAATATTCGATCGTCTGCTGAATCAAAGTCAGTACTTGCTTTAAGCCATCTCGACCGTCTGATAAACCGGCCAGCCAACATTCCTCTTGCTCCTGCCAATGGGCTAATATTGACGTAAGTACCGAAGGCAATGACTGCTGCATATCAATTTCCACCTGGATTGAAGGCCAAACTGCTTTTGGTTTTCCCTGAGCTAATTGATAACCACGGGCCGCTTTGCTTCTATTTCCTTGCCGCAAGCCATTTGATGTTGCCAACTCAACCGCCAATGCTAATACATCGGCTATGATTCCTTGTTTTAACTCCAGTTCAAATTCACAGATTGGCTCCTTGCGATTGGCTGCAATAATTTCTCCCTGATCAAGCACCACTTCAATCTCACTTTGTCCATAAGTCACCACCCACTTCTCACGCATAAAGTCAGTACTGAATAACGCATTCAAACGGGATTGCAATGCTTCCACATCACAGTTGTCAGGCCAGATGTGCGGTGGAAACAGAGTCAATGCCAGTTCCGGCTTTGCCAATGGCACATTATATTCCGGTCGCTGATGCAAACCGCCAACCACCTTACCAACTGTTTTAACCGTCATCTCATATTGATCATCAAAACCACGGATCCTCAACCCCATATCAAGACCACGCAGTTGATTATCCGACGTTTCAAAATAGATATTGGTCAACTTTTGGGGAGAAAAATAGTAATGCGGAAATAACAATAATTGCTGGCGAATTGTAGGAATAACTTGTGGTTTGACGATAAGTTTTAATTCAATTTCTACACTCATATCTACACCGTTGATGACAATCTTTGCTCTCATCTTACCTTGATTTCGCTTTTTGCTACGACGAGTAAGAAAAAAATTAAAATTTCCCTTTTCTGCAAGTTATGATAGTCATTAACAGGAAATTCGTTCAACAGATAACAAGCCCCGTATTCAACCAATTAGAAAAATGTCATTTTGGTTTACTGATTGCTCTAGCAAACTTAACTCTTTACTATCAAATTTTAAACTCACCATAGATAAAAAACGGTTGAAATCACAATGCGAAAACTACATTTACTTCTCACGGCATTAATAAGCCTCAGCTTTTCGCTCACTACCCACGCGGAAGGAAAGCGCTATGTATCTGATGAGTTATCTACCTACACACACGCCGGGCCGGGTAACCAGTATCGTATTGCCGGTACACTGAATGCCGGTGATGAAGTCACATTGATAAGCATCAATCGGGATAGTAATTACGCTCAAGTTAAAGATGATAAAGGCCGCCTTGTCTGGCTACCCGTTAACCAACTCAGTAATAAACCAAGCCTACGCACCCGCCTCCCAGAATTGGAACAGGAAGTGAAAACATTGACGGAGAAGTTAGCCAATATAGACAATAACTGGAATCAGCGCACTGCCGACATGCAACTAAAGGCGGCCAATAGTAGTAGCATTGTTGCAGAACTGAAAAAAGAGAATGAGAGGTTGAAAAACAAACTGACGGTAGCAGAAAAAAAGCTTGATGCTGCAAATCTACAGCTTGATGACAAACAACGTAATATCATTCTGCAATGGTTTATGTATGGCGGTGGTGTTGCAGGCGCTGGTTTAATCTTTGGGCTATTACTGCCGCATATGATCCCTCGCCGTAAGCGAAATGACCGTTGGATGAGTTGATAAGGAACATGTTAGGTGAGAGTCTATCTGGTTGGCGGCGCAGTACGTGACCGACTGCTAAATTTTCCTGTAAAAGAGCGGGATTGGGTCGTTGTGGGTGAAACATCAGAAACGCTGTTATCCCTAGGATATCAGCAAGTTGGCAAAGATTTTCCGGTGTTCCTGCATCCCCAAACCCATGAAGAGTATGCCTTAGCACGCACTGAGAGAAAATCCGGCCTGGGATATACGGGTTTTACTTGTTATGCAGCGCCGGATGTCACACTGGAAGACGATTTGCAGCGTCGTGATCTGACGGTTAATGCGATCGCTCAAACACCCACTGGTGAACTGGTTGATCCTTATCATGGTGTTGATGATTTGAACAATCGTATTCTACGCCATGTTTCTGATGCTTTCTCTGAAGATCCACTAAGGGTACTACGAGTAGCTCGTTTTGCCGCTCGTTTCGCCCATTTAGGGTTTACCATCGCGCCCGAAACACAAGCATTAATGTCAAATATGGCAACCAACGGCGAGTTATCAGTACTCACACCAGAACGTGTCTGGAAAGAGACCGAGAAAGCCCTTGCTAGCCCTTCCCCTCAGGTCTTTTTTCAGGTTTTACGTGATTGTGGTGCATTGGGGGTGTTGTTTCCTGAAATTGATAATTTGTTTGGTGTTCCCGCACCAGAGAAGTGGCATCCTGAGATTGATACCGGTATTCATACGTTAATGGTGCTGAAAGTAGCGACTGAATTAACAAATGAAGTCGATAGTCGTTTTGCTTCTCTATGCCATGATCTTGGTAAAGGGCTGACACCACCAGAACAGTGGCCTCACCATTATGGACATGGGCCAGCAGGTGTTAAGTTAGTTGACCAATTATGCCAACGTCTGCGTGTTCCTAATTCTGTTCGTGATTTGGCAAAACTGGCTGCTCAGTATCATGATTTAGTGCATACCGTCGCTCAATTGCGGCCGAAAACATTACTTAAGTTGTTTGATGCTGTTGATGCATGGCGTAAACCACAGCGAATAGAGCAATTAGTTATCATCAGTGAAGCCGATGCGCGGGGTCGTATCGGTTTTGAAGATACACCCTATCCACAAGGTGATTATCTGCGACAGGCATTCAAAGTTGCCAGCCAAGTTCAGGTGAAAAATATTGTAGACAGTGGATTACGTGGCGCTGACATTGGTCATGAGTTACGACGTCAGCGTCAGCACGCATTGGCGGAATGGAAACAACAAGACAATACAGTTCAAGACAATACGGTTACCTGAAACATCCCCTGATATCAAACACTAGGCAATATGATATCAGGGGGAATCATTCACTACATAAATACCCAGTACACAGCGGCTGCCACAATAAAGCGGTAGATAGCAAATGGGATAAAAGATATACGCTTAATCAATGCCAGAAAAGTTTTAATGGCGGCTAACGCGACAACAAATGCAGTAACAAAACCAACAGCAAACATTGGGATATCAGAAGCACTCAAAAAGTGCAGGCTCTTATATAAATCTAATCCACTTGCTCCCATCATCATCGGTACAGCCAAAATAAACGAGAATTCTGATGCAGTATAACGATTAACCCCCATCAGCATTCCACCAGAAATTGTCGCACCTGAACGGGAAAATCCCGGCCATAAAGCTAGACACTGAAAACAGCCAATCATAAAAGCCTGACGATAAGTAATATCATCCAGCCCTTCTGCTTTTGGTGTTTTAGGTTTCAAGATTTCTGCTGTAATTAGCAACCCACCACCAATAACCAAGGCATACATCACGCTTTGTGGGTTAAACAGTGATTTGATGACATCATGGAACACCAACCCAAGCGTCACCGCAGGTAGCATTGCCAAAATAATATGGCTCAATCTCAGTTTGCCATTGGTTTTACCTTCATGAGGAACTTCACCAAAGTGGATGCCAATGAGTCCAAACAAGCGACGCCAAAACACTACTACCACAGCAAGGATAGATCCAAGTTGGATAATAACTTCAAATGTTTCAGCTTTATCGCCAGTAAATCCCAACATATGGCCAACAATGATCATATGGCCGGTAGAGGAAACAGGAAGAAATTCAGTTAGCCCTTCAACAACACCAAGAACCGCTGCATGAAACAAGGTAGAAAGGTCAGTCATATAGAGAGGTCGCCCATTAATAAATACCCGAAACAAGTAGCATGGAATAACCCCAGCTACCATTATTCTCATTGTCATTAATCAATTAACATGATTATCAAGCCTGGCACTACTGCACGCCAGTCTATGTAAGAACAATGACAATAATATGGCAGCTGAATTCACTACTGATCAGATTATTTTTTTCTTTCAATAATAACACCCACTTGACGAGCCTGTGCGACAGCACCCGGTTTACTCACTTTTATCCGTACCCACGGCGAATTAAAGCGTTTTAACAGTAGATCCGCTACCTCTTCAGCCACTCTTTCAACCAGAGCAAAATTCTGATTTTCTACATGACTGATAATCGCTTCGCTGACTTTGGCATAATCCAGACAATATTCGACATTATCACTGGAAGATGCGCGTTTATTATCCCATCCCATTTCGATATCGAACACTAACTTCTGTTTAATGGTCTGTTCCCAATCGTAAACACCAATTGTGGTAATAACGACTAACTCCTCAATAAATACGATATCTATCACGTCATTTTCCTGTTTTTCAACTTGTCGGATACCACTTCCGACTAAATATGCGTATTATCCATGACTAGGCTAAGAAAACGACCATTATTATTGGGGAGACATTATGAGTGCTATCGCGCTTGGTATGATCATCTTCGCGTATCTTTGCGGTTCAATTTCCAGCGCAATACTTATTTGTCGTCTGGCTGGGCTACCTGATCCTCGTCAACATGGCTCAGGCAACCCAGGCGCGACAAATGTATTGCGAATTGGTGGCCGCAGTACTGCGGCAATAGTACTAATTTGTGATGTTCTAAAAGGGATGATCCCCGTCTGGTTGGCTTATCAATTCTATGTTCCCCCTTTCTATTTAGGAATTACAGCAATAGCTGCTTGTCTCGGCCATATTTACCCGATCTTTTTCCAATTTAAAGGCGGTAAGGGTGTCGCAACTGCTTTTGGTGCTATTGCGGCAATTGGTTGGGATCTGACAGGTTTGATGATGGGTACTTGGCTGCTGACCATATTATTGAGCGGCTATTCTTCTTTAGGGGCCATTGTCAGTGCCTTGATAGCACCATTCTATGTCTGGTGGTTTAAACCCGAATTCACTTTCCCCGTAGCCATGCTCTGCTGTCTGGTGTTACTACGTCACCATGATAATATCCAGCGCCTGTGGCGCGGCCAAGAAAATCGTCTCTGGAACAAGCTAAAAAAGAAAAAAGAGATGACCGAAAAAGAAAAAAACCGAACAGAAAAAGAGCAAAGAAAAGAAGATTAACAACTAAGGCCGGATAAAAACCAGCAACTCATTGAGTTACTGGTCTTTTATTTTCATTATATCAAGAAGATTTATAATGGAGGTAATTCCGACAATGGCCAGCGGGCTTTGACTGTCACGCCAAGTGAGTCATTCACCTCTCCTTTTAGGCGGACCATGCCGGCAAGCGCAATCATGGCGCCGTTATCTGTACAGAATTCAGGGCGCGCATAAAATACTTCGCCACCCAATTTTGCCATGACTTCTTCCATTTTAATACGCAATGCTCTGTTGGCGCTGACACCACCAGCCATCACTAGTCGCTTGAACCCGGTATGCTCAAGCGCTCTTTTACATTTAATCGCTAATGTATCAACTACCGCGTCTTCAAAAGCGCGGGCAATATCCGCTCTAGTCTGCTCATCATCGCTGTTACTATGAATAGTATTAGACGCAAAAGTTTTTAATCCTGAAAAACTGAAATCCAACCCAGGACGATCTGTCATCGGGCGAGGAAATACAAAACGCCCAGCTTCTCCTTTCTGAGCCATTCTGGAGAGTATCGGCCCTCCTGGATAATCCAATCCCAGTAACTTAGCTGTTTTATCAAATGCTTCACCAGCGGCATCATCTATTGATTCACCAAGTAGCTCATATTTACCGATACCCGTCACACTAATAAGCTGTGTATGACCACCAGACACCAGCAAAGCCACAAACGGGAATTCAGGGCTGTTATCTTCCAGCATTGGAGCTAGTAAATGCCCTTCCATATGATGAACAGGAATCGCAGGAACATCCCAAGAAAACGCCAGAGAACGGCCAATCGTCGCCCCCACCAATAACGCACCAACCAGACCAGGACCTGCTGTATAAGCCACCGCATCAATATCTTTACAGGTTAATCCTGCCTCTTTCAAAGCAGCTTGAATTAAGGGCACTGTTTTGCGGATATGGTCACGTGAAGCCAATTCAGGCACGACACCACCGTAATCGGCATGCAGTTTAATCTGACTGTATAATTGATTTGCCAATAAACCGGCTTTGTCGTCATAAATTGCGATTCCGGTTTCATCGCAGGACGTTTCTATACCTAAAACTCGCATTACACTACCTATATTCCACAGAAGAGAGCCAGTTTATCATTAATAAGTTAATTTGCGCGGCTTACATGCTGACTATTTTTGCTGCTTAGTCTATAATCACCCCTCTACATAAAATCCCTGTGTGGTTATCATCAATATTACGGAACTGATTTGCAGATCACCGTCGTAATGTTGTTGTTTCAATTTGCTGTGGCGCTTTACAAAGCCGTGTTCATTGAAGTAAAATTCCGCACCATTTTAAGATGGCTGGCATCCCACGCCAGCAAGACCGATTTCTATTGAGGTGAGAGGCACATGCCGGTAATTAAAGTACGTGAAAACGAGCCATTCGACGTAGCATTGCGTCGCTTTAAGCGTTCCTGCGAAAAAGCAGGTGTATTAGCAGAAGTTCGCCGTCGTGAATTCTATGAAAAACCAACGACTGAGCGTAAACGCGCTAAAGCTTCTGCTGTAAAACGTCACGCTAAAAAGCTGGCTCGTGAAAACGCACGCCGCACTCGTCTGTACTAATCCTTGCGGTTGATCCGCATAGTGATTGAATTTGCAGACAACAGTAACAATAGTTGCAGATAAAGGCCGTGCTTTCCGAAAGGGAGCGCGGTTTATTGTCGTTCATCAACAGGCGTAAAAGGGCTTATGGCTGGACGAATTCCGCGCGCATTTATCAATGATTTATTAGCTCGTACCGATATCATCGATCTGATTGATGTTCGTGTGCCACTTAAAAAACAGGGTAAAAATCACCACGCGTGCTGTCCATTTCATAACGAAAAGACACCCTCGTTTACTGTTAATGGCGATAAACAGTTTTATCATTGCTTTGGTTGCGGAGCTCACGGCAACGCCATCGATTTTCTGATGAATTACGATAGACTTGAGTTTGTCGAATCCATCGAAGAATTAGCTGCTATGCATGGTCTGGAAGTCCCTTATGAAGCAGGTTCCAGTAGCAGTCAGATAGAACGTCACCAAAGACAAAACCTTTATCAACTGATGGATAAGCTTAATAGCTTCTATCAAAATGTATTAAACACCCCTGCTGCACAACAAGCCCGGCAATATCTGGCTCAGCGTGGGCTTAGTGAAGAAATTATCCACCGTTTCTCGATTGGTTTCGCTCCCGCTGGTTGGGACAACACCTTGAAGCGGTTTGCTCATAATGCGGAAGATCGTCGACAGTTAAATGATGCTGGAATGCTGGTCGCAAATGATAATGGCCGTACCTATGACCGCTTCCGCGAACGAATAATGTTTCCAATCCGTGACCGTAGAGGGCGCGTAATTGCATTTGGTGGACGAGTTCTGGGAGATGCACTCCCAAAATATCTCAACTCACCAGAGACTGAAATTTTCCATAAAGGCCGCCAACTATATGGCCTCTATGAAGCACAACAAAATCACAGTGACCTTTCACGATTATTAGTAGTTGAAGGTTATATGGATGTGGTAGCACTGGCGCAGTTTGGTATCGATTATGCAGTTGCCTCACTAGGTACTTCGACTACATCGGAACATATTCAATTACTTTTCCGCTCTACTGATAACGTCATCTGTTGTTACGATGGTGACAGAGCCGGGCGTGATGCAGCATGGCGGGCATTGGAAACAGCGCTCCCTTATCTGAATGATGGTAGGCAGTTACGTTTTATGTTTTTGCCTGATGGCGAAGATCCTGATTCACTAATCCGTAAGGAAGGCCGGAAAGCATTTGAACAAAGAATGGAACAATCTCATACATTGTCTGAATTTCTGTTCGAATCATTACTGCCACAAGTTGATTTGAGTAATCCTGAAGGGAAAACAAAACTCAGTTCACTTTCCGTACCATTGATCAACCAGATTCCGGGGGAGGTTCTGCGTCTCTATATGAGACAAGAACTTGGCAATATGATGGGCATCCCTGATGCAGTGCAGTTGGAGCGTTTATTGCCGCAGCATCTGGAAAGTGGGAATAATTATCAGATGCCGCAGCTAAAACCGACAACTATGCGTATACTTATAGGACTGTTGGTACAAAACCCACACTTAGCCGCTTTAGTTCCCCCCCTACAGGGAATTATGCAGGCCAAAATTGCAGGCTTACCATTATTTATGGAGCTTGTGGAGGTTTGTCTTACTCAGCCAGGGCTGACAACTGGACAACTGCTAGAGCAATATCGTGATAATAAATTTAGTAAACAACTTGAAAAATTAGCTACATGGAACGATATACAAGTAGAAGAAATAGCAGAAAATACATTTCGTGACGCGTTGGATCATCTTGTTGATTCAGCGTTAGAAGAACGTTTAGACATTCTTATCGCCAGAGCAAGAACTGAAGGCCTGACACCGGAAGAGCGCGAAGAAGTTCGCTTGATTAATGAATCCCGTGCCAGAAAGTAAACACTGAATTCACGGCTTAAATGCCGCATTAGGTAGGGAAATAACCCTACATTTTGCCGCTATAAGTGGGCAGCGGCAATATAACGAAAACGCCCTTAAAAGTTATTGTTGGCAGATTAGTTTCGCCGACCGACACCAACCCAAATACTCTGAAGTGTGGATACCGTCTTATGGAGCAAAACCCGCAGTCACAGCTAAAGCTACTTGTCACCCGTGGTAAGGAGCAAGGCTATCTGACCTATGCTGAGGTCAATGACCATCTGCCGGAAGATATCGTCGATTCCGATCAGATCGAAGATATCATCCAGATGATCAATGACATGGGCATTCAGGTAATGGAAGAAGCACCTGATGCCGATGATCTGATGCTAGCAGAAACCGCTAACGACACAGATGAAGACGCTGTGGAAGCTGCTGCGCAAGTACTGTCTAGTGTTGAATCTGAAATCGGTCGCACCACCGACCCGGTACGTATGTACATGCGTGAAATGGGTACCGTTGAGTTATTGACCCGGGAAGGTGAAATTGACATTGCTAAACGCATTGAAGATGGCATCAATCAGGTACAGTGTTCCGTTGCTGAATACCCTGAAGCAATCACCTACTTACTGGAACAATATGACCGTGTGGAAGCAGGTGAGGCTCGCCTGTCAGATCTCATCACTGGTTTCGTTGACCCGAACGCAGAAGAAGAACTTGCACCTACTGCCACCCACGTTGGTTCTGAACTTCCACAGGAAGAGCTCGATGATGATGAAGACGACGATAATGAAGACAGTGATGACGATAGTGATGATGACAACAGCATCGATCCAGAATTAGCGCGCCAGAAATTTCAAGAACTGCGACAACAGTATGACATCACCCGTCAGGAAATTAAGGAAAACGGCCGCAATCATCCAAATACTGCGGCCGAAATCTTAAAACTTTCAGAAGTTTTCAAACAGTTCCGTCTGGTGCCAAAGCAGTTTGATTATCTGGTCAACAACATGCGTTCTATGATGGATCGCGTTCGCCTTCAAGAACGCCAGATCATGAGAATGTGTGTTGAACAGTGCAAAATGCCGAAGAAGAACTTCATCACTTTGTTCTCCGGTAATGAAACCAGCGACATTTGGTTTACTGCTGCAAAAGCAATGAACAAACCGTGGTCTGAAAAACTCCTTGAGGTGGAAGAAGAAATACAGCGTAGCCTGCAAAAACTTCGTCAAATTGAGGAAGAAACCGGTTTAACCATTGAACAGGTGAAAGACATCAACCGTCGTATGTCCATCGGTGAAGCAAAAGCCCGCCGAGCGAAAAAAGAGATGGTTGAAGCCAACTTACGTTTGGTTATTTCAATTGCCAAAAAATATACCAACCGTGGCCTGCAATTCTTGGATCTGATCCAAGAAGGCAACATTGGCCTGATGAAAGCGGTTGATAAATTTGAATATCGTCGTGGTTACAAGTTCTCAACTTACGCCACATGGTGGATCCGTCAGGCAATTACACGCTCAATTGCCGACCAAGCTCGTACCATTCGTATACCCGTTCATATGATTGAGACAATCAACAAACTCAATCGTATTTCCCGCCAAATGTTGCAGGAAATGGGGCGTGAACCAACGCCGGAAGAGCTAGCAGAACGTATGTTGATGCCGGAAGACAAGATCCGTAAGGTACTAAAAATTGCCAAAGAACCTATCTCAATGGAAACACCAATTGGTGATGATGAAGATTCACATTTAGGTGATTTCATTGAAGATACAACGCTGGAACTGCCGCTGGATTCTGCAACCTCAGAAAGCCTGCGCTCAGCAACCCACGATGTCTTGGCAGGTCTGACCGCTCGTGAAGCAAAAGTACTGCGTATGCGTTTCGGTATTGATATGAATACTGACCATACATTGGAAGAAGTCGGTAAACAGTTTGACGTTACCCGTGAACGTATCCGCCAGATCGAGGCGAAAGCACTACGTAAACTACGTCATCCAAGCCGTTCTGAGGTTCTACGTAGCTTCCTTGATGAATAACCAAATTTATTCATTCTGACTAAAAAGCGTCTGCTCAGGCAGACGCTTTTGTCTTTTATATCAGCGATACTGTGACTGCCCCCCGCCGTAAAAAACGGCGAGGCTTCCCACTTCTCAGGCCGCAACCGTCTTTATAACGGATTTACGCTGGCCTCCGTGGGCAGAAACGACGAGTCCCGCCGCCTGTAATTCTGTTATGCCTTTGCGCTGTATGTTGCTCGCCGCATTAATATCGCGGTCATGTTCGACATGACAAACCGGGCATTGCCAGATCCGCTTATTTAGCGGCATTTCCGGCTCTTTGTGACCGCAGCAATGGCAGGTTTTCGAACTGGCGAACCACTGATCCAGTTTGACCAGGTGGACCCCCGCCGCTGCGGCTTTGTATTCCAGTTTCATGAGGAAGCTATTCCAGCCGGCATCCCCGATAGCGCGGGCAAGGCGGCGATTCTTCATCATGTTGGCCGATTTCAGCGTCTCAACAATGACCACTTGGTTTTCGTCAACTATTGTTCGAGAGAGTTTGTGTTGAAAATCGGCGCAAACATGGACTACCCGCTCATGGACTGCCGCCAGACGTAATCGGGCCTTACCGCGGTTAGCGCTGCCTTTTTGTTTGCGGGAGAGCGATTTCTGCTTTCGACGCAGGTTACGGACGGCGTTGATAAGGTATTGGGCGCGCAACTTCGGATTGAAAAAATTATCAAACGCAGTATTCAAATTAATCACCGCCTGCTGTAACGCGATGGAATCATATGCCTTGAGCCAGGCGTACTTGCGGGATTTCTTCGCGACCGCCAGTAGCGGCTTGAGGTCTTTGCGCGGATTTAAACTCACGCCGTGACGTTTGTAAGTATGCTTTTTGATGTGCAGCGCCTTGTTGTACGCAAAACAGACCGCACCGAACAGACTGTTAAGATACTCGGCCTGTTCGGGGGTGGGGTAGATGCGGACTTTGGTCGCTCTTAACATATTCAGCGCTCATTGATAAAGAGCATTCATTTTAGCCTGTTTTACAGGCAGATATCAATTCAGCCAGGATACGTCGCAGTAGCCAGCCCTAAAGCCCTTTGGGCTTTTCGCCTTATATCCCCGTCCGCACTGGACGAGAGTTTACGGCGGTTTTTGCTAAATCCTCTGACAATATGGTATTTATGCAGAAATATCATCACAGGTTCCTCTGATATAACTCAATCAACATTCTCTCTAGCCGATAGATAAAAAAGTCGTTTTCCATCTGGTGATTAAGGAAGAATGAAAGGGATATGATTATCATTAAAATAATAATGTATAAAATATATTTTTATCGGAATAATATATAACCAGATGGTGCAAAATCGCTTCTGAGAAATTAATCCAGTAACGGATAAAAACGTTAAATAGACCATAAAAGCAACTAATATATATCACTCCCCGTTTTCACTTACTAAAAACGCAATTTTGCACATAAAATGATCATACGAATTTACAAAGCTAGACCGCGAGCAAAACTGTACGTATAATCCTTCCCATTCAACGGCCCCTTAGCTCAGTTGGTCAGAGCAGGCGACTCATAATCGCTTGGTCACTGGTTCAAGTCCAGTAGGGGCCACCAGATTTTAGCTGTGAAAACAGATAGATAGACCACTCAAGCAAGAGTGGTTTTTTTGTTTCTGGTAATCAGTGGCGACAAAATGGCGACAGAGATTTTTTCATAAAGCCATTGCCTAGATGAAAACACACTAGCCAGCTTCAATTTCTGGACAGGAATTAGGCCATTTATCAACCTCTTAACATCATCACTTTTCCTACTCTTATCCCTGCTTCCTCTTGAAGATAATGTGAGAAATATATCTCAATTTTAAAAGCTTGTTCTGGACACCGAATAGAACTGCAAATTGCTAAGACCTCAATTCTGTGTCTATTCAATTTTTCTGTACTTAGAACATTGGCGGGTTTCTGACAACAAGGGCAAATAATGAACTGGTTTAGTGAAATACTCTTCTTCCTGCCTATATAGCTACCGGTCTTTCTAATCGAATGTAAAACTTCACTGGTAACCCATTTACGAAAACGGTGAGGTAAAGTTCCTTTCTTTACGGCATCACGACAGCGGATTGTCAGAAAATACATTCCTGATTCATTGATAATGTTTACTTTTTGCTTTCCACCAAGGGTGTCACTTAAAGCTACATCCTTTTCATCATCATCAAGTTTTGCGATAGCTTCGCGGCTGTTTGTGATTTTCAAGGCATCACATACATCTTGTGCAACAAACCAAAGATTGCCATTTTTAATCAATGTACGTACTTGTTGGTTTTCAAAAATGAATGGAGTTACGGATAGACTGGCCATTGCTGACTCCTTACTTTTCTTTGAGAATTGGGTTTACCATTTAAGAGTATGGTGTCGGGAGGCTCAAAACGGCAGTAAGAAACCGCGGACTTATTCCCCTTGCGGGTGTTGTATTAGTCGCCCTCCCGACATTGAATCAGAGAGATAATAGCCGAATAGCTACCATTAAAAATTAGGCATAAAAAAACCCAACACTAACGGGGTTGGTTTTGACCGCTTACTTGAGGTTTTTAGTCCTCATGCATAAAACGGTAATAAATTGTTTTCAGAAGGTCAACTACAATTTTTTTGAGGCAGATTTCATTATCATAGCTAAAACCGCGCTCTACTTGAGTTCCACAATCCAACGCTGCTATTTTCCGCGATCATCCCTCTCACGCAAGATAGGAATTCACCTTTAATATCAATATATTGGTGATTTCCTCGTGATCCATCATTGATCCAAAAACTGAAATTTTCTGAAAATTTTTTCAACCATTTCAATTTGCCGCTTATCTCATAATACCAGTGCTAACGCGGTTTGGTAGTTCGCTTCGTAGGATTTTAAAACTGAAAAAATTTTTTGATCCAAAACGTGCAGGCGGGTGCGGTGTAGTGCCGTTTTCGTCATAAGTTCGTTTATTTCGTGTCATAAGAGTAATAGTACAAGCTATCTGATCCTTGAGTCAGATAATACAATCATTTAGAGTAGTATTGTCATTGGCAAAATCCAGTGACCAAGGTTTTGCAGCCTTGCGTTTATGGACGCTGGTAAGAAGTTTTTACCAGTGTGCCTGCTATCGCCCTTCTATGGCGGTTCAGGCAGGGGAGGTTAACACCTCGCCGGAAATGAACGCCGGTCTGCAAACCCTGTTTGAATCGCCACCACCAAAGAGGTAAGGAGGAATATGAAAAAAGACTGGCACACCGCCGATATTATCGCTGCGATACGCAAGAAAAATAAGACGCTGGCATCATTGTCCAGAGAGCACGGTTTAAACTCTTCAACATTAGCAAATGCTTTAACGCGGCCCTAGCCTAAAGGGGAATTGTTGATCGCTCAGGAAATTGGTGTAACCCCTGCTGAGATATGGGCTAGTCGGTATTTTGATGAAAATGAGCAGCCTATCAAACGAACCGTTCGAAATGATTTACCAAACAATTCTGATATCACATCAGTTATTTCTATACCCGAAAAAGTAACGACAACGTTTAAACCACTAAACTAGGGGCTGTTTACCTTTCGGGTACATAATTTATTCAGTCCACATAGGCAGCCAGATGATGATAAAACCCAGAGCTAGCATACTGGCGTAATTACGTTCCAACTTATCGTATCTTGTTGCTATTGCA